>JBIKXN010000062.1:0-11574 GCA_044355765.1 Alphaproteobacteria bacterium | reverse complement strand
CGACAAGCAGGCCATTGATGCCGATCAGCCGCCAGCCGGGGATGTCGTGCAGGAACCGATCCGGACCGAAATTCTCCCTGTAGCTGGCCAATCGCCGGGCATCGAGGGGCTGGCGCGACCGCAGACCGGGGTCGTCGCCCACGTCGTGGTTGCCGGGAACAGCTAGCCAGGGCAGCCCCATCCCGTCGTGGAGCGACTTGACGAAGCGCAGCTCGGCAGGAGCATCCGCGCCGTCCAGCGTCATGTCGCCGGTGTTGACGACGAGGTCCGGGCGCCGCGCGTTCAGGGACGCACTCACCCGCTGGAAATTCGCGAGGAAATGCGGACGCTCCGCCGAAAGATGGGTATCCGAGATCTGAGCGATACGAAAGGCCATGGCGCTGTGGCTCCGGAGAGAGGAAATCGCGCGGCGGCGCGGCGCGCCGCCGCGCGTCGTGGTCAGCCGCGGGGGATGAGCCGCCGGACTTCGGTGGCCATGTCGGCGAGAACCTGTTCGGGGGTCGCCTTCTGCTCGACGATGCGGGCCAGCTGGTCGACCATGACATTGGTCACGCGCACCGAGTTCGCGCCCGGGAAGGCGTACCAGGGGATCATCAGATGGACCTGCCGCGTCGCCGCCTGGAACAGCGGATTGTCGCGGTAGAACTCTCCGAGATAGCTCGGGTCGTCGATCGCGATCTGGTTGCAGGGCACGTAGCCCGTGTTGCGGACCATGAGCGACGTGCCGACCGCCGAGGTCGCGAACTTGACGAATTCCCAGGCGGCGGCCTGCTTAGCTGGATCCTTGGTGACGATCATCGCGCCGGCGCCGCCGGTCGGCAGCCTGCCCTTCTGCGCATCGATCACGGGCATGGTCGTCGTCCGCATTTCGAACTTGCCGCCGACCGACTCGGAGATGCTGCGCACCTGCGCGGTGGTCCGGAACATCATGCCGAGCTTGCCTGCGGCGAAGGCCTGGAGGTCGGCCGTGCCGGCGTAGTTCGGCATGCCGCCTTCCTTGACCATGCGATCGAGAAGGCGCAGCGCGGCCAGACCCTCGGCACCGTTGAACGCCACATCGCTCTCGTCGTCGTTGAGCATCCGCCCGCCATGCCCGTAGAGCAGGGCCGAGAACATCCAGTCGTCACCGGGCCAGCGGAAGAACATCCCTTCGTTGCCGTCGCCCAGCGCGCGGATCCGGCGCGCGGCCGCGATCACGCCGTCCCAGTTGGTCGGGAAGGCGGCGGGATCGAGCCCGGCGCGGCGGAACAGGTCGACGTTCCAGTACGAGATCGGATTCGAGGTCGCGAAGGCGAGCCCCGCCTGGATCTTGCCGTGGAAGCCGAGGCCGAGCAGTGCCGGCGAATAGCCGAGCTTCGCAAGATCGCCTTCCTTCGCGAGCAGCGTGCGCAGATCGACCGCGATCCCGCGCTCGGCGAAGAGGCGCAGGCGGTTGAGACCCTGGAAAGAGACATCCGGCAGGTTGCCGGTCGCGGCGCCGCGCAGGATCAGCTGCGCGCCGTCCTCGTAGGTCGGCGTCGGGTTGAGATAGCTTGCAGAGATACGCGGGAAGCGGCGGGTGAACTCCTCCATCACCGCGTCCTGCGCCGGCTTGAAGATCGCCGGCATCGAGTAGTGGATGCTGATCGACACCGGCGCCTGAGCGCGGATGGCGGGCGCCCAGAGCGCGACCGCGGCACCGCCGGCGATGCCCATGGCCCGACGGCGGCCCAGGGCGGTCTTGGTCTTCCTCATCTTGAAACTCCCGGAATGGAACGCCCCGGAGCCCCCGGGGCAGGGACGGCGGGTCAGCCCTTGAGGCCGGTCATCGTGATGCCCTCGATGAAGCGGCGCTGGGCGAGCAGGAAGGCCGCGACGAGCGGCGCGGTGACGATCGCGGCGGCGGCCATCAGCGCGCCGTAGTCGTCGCCTGCCTCCTCGGCGCGGAAATAGAGGACCCCAAGCGCGGGCGTGTAGAGATCGCCCTTGGTGACGACGATCAGCGGCCAGAACAGGTCGCTCCAATGCGCCACTACCGAGAAGATCCCGAAGGCCGTCGCCGCGGGCCAGGCGTTCGGCAGCGCGACTCGCCAGACGATCGACGCCTCCCCCATGCCGTCGATCCGCGCGGCATGGATAAGGTCGTCGGGCAGCGCCTTGAAGAACTGCCGGAACAGGAAGATCGCGAACACCGAGATGGTGAACGGCGCCACCAGCGCGGTGTAGCTGTTCAGCAGTCCCGCATTGGCGATCGCGATGTAGAGCGGGATGGCCGGCACATGCGCGGGAACCAGCAGTCCCAGCATCACCAGGCCGAACATCGTCTCGCGGCCCCGGAAACGCAGCTTGGCGAGCGCGTAGCCAGCCGGCAGGGCGAAGGCCAGCTGGAAGGCGAGGATGAGGACGCAGACCAGCGCGCCGTTGACGAGGTAGCGGCCGATCGGGATCTCGCGCAGGACCCGCCCGTAGTTCTCGGCCGCGCTCCAGGTCTGCGGGATCAGCGACAACGTCGCGCTGAAGACCTCGGACCGCGGCTTGAACGAAACCGCGAGCATCCAGGCATAGGGCATCAGGAACAGAGCCACCAGCGCCGTGAGCAGCGCCAGGCGCGGCAGGTCGCGGATCAGCGGGGTCTCCTCGCGCATGCCGCCCTCAGCCGTAATGGATGCGGCGCTCGATCAGCCGCTGCTGCGCCAGGGCGAGCGCGAGCACGACGGCGAGGAACAGCACCGTCATCGCAGAGGCCTTGCCCATCTGCAGGAAGGTGAAGCCCTCCTGGTAGATCGTGAACACGATCAGCTCCGACGCCTTGTTGGGTCCGCCCTGGGTGAGCGTCGCCACCGTGTCGAAGGTGCGCACCGACCGGATGGTCGTGATCACGACCACGAACAGCATCGTCGGTCCAAGCAGCGGCCAGGTGACCAGCCGGAAGCGGTCGACGGCGGAACGCCCGCCGTCGATCTCGCACGCCGCGTAGAGTTCGCGCGGAATGGCCGTCAGCCCGGCCATGATCAGCACCATGTTGAACCCGGCATTCTCCCAGATCGCGATGAAGCCGAGCGAGACCAGCACCCAGTCGCTGGAACCGAGCCAGTTCGGGCCGGCGAGTCCGATCGCGCGCAGCATCGAGTTGACCGGGCCGATCGTGGGATGCAGCAGATACTGCCAGGCGGTCGCCATCGCGACGATCAGCGACACCACCGGCAGGAAGAAGGCCGCGCGGAAGAAAGCGCGCCCGCGGATCCGGCCCTCGACCAGCAGCGCGAGCGCCAACCCCGCCAGGATCGACGCCGGGGTGACGATGGCGACGAAGAATGCGGTGTTGCGTACCGATGTCGCGAAGCCCCTGTCGCCGAGCAGTTCGACGAAATTCGCCAGCCCGACGAAGCGCAGCGACCCCAAGCCAAGTTCGTAGTCGGTCAGCGCCAGCACGCAGACCGCCAGCGTCGGCACCAGCAGCATCGCGAGGAAGGCAGCCGTCGCGGGCGCCGTGAGCAGCCACGCCGCGGCGCCTTCGCTCAAAGCCGGCCGGCGATGCCGTGGAGCGGCGACGATCTCAGGCATTGCCGTCGACGCCATGGTGGTCGCGTGCCTGCGCCGCGATCCTTCGGCCATCGGTACCGAAGAGCAGCGCGCGGGCGGCATCGATGCGCAGGCGGATCTCGGCGCCGACCGGCGCGTCGCGCCGCACGCGGCCATCGGCGCGCAGGATCAGCGGCGCACCGAGATCGCGATGGCGCGCATGGATCAGCGCGCAGTCGCCGAGGAACTCGACATGCTCGACGCGCGCGGGGATTCCGTCGCCGGCGACCGTCAGGTCCTCGGGGCGCACCGCGAGGATCGCGTCGCGCGGCGCCTGTGACCGCGCGACGACGCCGACCTCCTGGCCGGCGACCGCGACGGCGCCGTCCGCGCCCAGCGACGCGGCCAGCGTGTTGATGCGCGGCGAACCGACGAATTCGGCGACGCGCAGATCGGCCGGATCGACATAGATGCGCTCGGGCGTGTCGATCTGCAGGATCTCGCCCGCCATCATCACCGCGACGCGATCCGACATCGTCATCGCTTCGGTCTGGTCGTGGGTCACGTAGACGGTCGAGGCGCCGACGCGGCGATGGATCTCGACGATCTCCTTGCGCGTCTGCACGCGCAGGCCTGCGTCGAGATTCGACAGCGGCTCGTCCAGGAGAAAGGCGCTCGGTCGCCGCACGATCGCGCGGCCCAGAGCCACGCGCTGGCGCTGACCGCCCGAGAGCTGCGCGGGACGGCGATCGAGCAGCGCTCCGATCGACAGCAACTCGGCGGCCTTCGCCACCTCGACGCCGATCCCGGCGAGGATCCGACCGGCGCCCCGCAGATGTCGACCGACCCAGGGCAGGCGCTGCCACGCGTCCAGTCGGCGCATCACAAGCGGCACGGCGATGTTCTGGCGTGCGGTCAGATGGGGATAGAGCGCGTAGGACTGGAACACCATCGCCACGTCGCGGTCGGCCGCGCGCAGCCCCGTGACGTCGCGCCCCGCGATGGTGACCATCCCGCTGTCGGGGCGTTCGAGCCCGGCGACGATGCGCATCAGCGTGGTCTTGCCGCAGCCCGAAGGACCGACAAGCGAGACGAATTCCCCGGGCGCGACCGTCAGCGAAACGTCCTTGACCGCATGCACGTCGCCGAAGCGCTTCACTACCGAATCGACAGTCAGCCCGGCCATGTCCACCCCGTGGTCGCGGCCGGACACTGGTCGGGCGCGGCTACGGAGCCGTTGCTCGGCCGTGACGCTTCGGTTTCGCCGCGCGCCGCGTTCAGGTGGCGCGCGGTGCGGATGCCGCCGGTCCGATCCGCCGCCCCGACGCCGCGTCGAAGACATGGATCGCCGACCCCGGCACATGCATGCGCGCGATGCCGATGCCCAGACCGCCGTCCCCGCCCTCGACCTGCACGACGAAGTCGTTGCCGCCGGCCCTGCCGTGAAGCAGGCGCGCCGCGCCGAGCTCCTCGCGGAAATCGACGTCTATGTCGAAAACGTTGACGGGCGACGCGCCCGCCGCCGGGACGCAGTGCTCCGGCCGGATTCCGACCACGACGCGCTGCCCCGCCTCGAGATCCGACCGGTCGAGGCTCCAGCGCAGCCCCGCCGTGGCGACCGATCCCGGTCCGGTCGCCTCGCCCTCGAGCATGTTCATCGGCGGTGTGCCGATGAAGCCGGCGACGAAGCGCGTGGCGGGGGCGCGGTAGACCTCGGCCGGCGTGCCCACCTGCTCGATCACGCCCTGGTTCATCACCACCAGCCGGTCGGCCAGCGTCATCGCCTCGATCTGGTCATGGGTGACGAAGATCGACGTGCTGCGCAGCCGATTGTGGAGCTTGCGGATCTCGATGCGCATCTGCACGCGCAGCTTGGCGTCGAGATTCGACAGCGGTTCGTCGAACAGGAACAGCTTGGGCGACCGGATCATCGCGCGCCCCATCGCGACGCGCTGGCGCTGGCCGCCCGAGAGCTGCGCCGGCCGCCGGTCAAGGAACTCCTCCAGGCCGACGGTGCGCGCGATGTCGCGGACACGTTCGGCGCGTTGCGCGCGCGGCAGCCCGGCGACCTTCAGCGCATAGCCGATGTTCTCGGCGACGGTCATGTGCGGATAGAGCGCGTAGTTCTGGAAGACCATCGCGCAGCCGCGCGCCCGCGGTTCGAGATCGTTCACGACCTCGCCGCCGATGGCGATCTCCCCGGCGGTGATCTCCTCGAGCCCGGCGATCATCCGCAGCAGGGTCGACTTGCCGCAGCCGGACGGGCCGAGAACGACGACGAACTCGCCGGAGGGAATCGCCAGATCGACCCCCCGAACCACTTCGGTGCGCGCGAAGCTCTTGCGCACGCCGGCGATCAGAACGTCAGCCATCGTCGATCTCCTCGGGTCGTCATTTCTCGGTGCTCACCAGGCCGCGCACGAAGTAGCCCTGCATGAAGATCACCACCAGCAGCGGCGGGATCATCACCAGCAGCGTCGCGGCCATGGCCTCGTTCCAGATCGGCGGCTGGCCGAACAGCGGGCCGGGAACGATCTTCTGGAGCATCATCGTCGCGGTCGCGCGCGATGGATCGGTGACGATGAGCAGCGGCCAGAGATACTGGTTCCAGGCATAGACGAACATGATCGTCGCGAGCGCCGCCATGTTCGTGCGCGACAGCGGCAGAAGGATGTCGAAGAAGAATCGCATCGGGCCGGCGCCATCCATCTTCGCCGCCTCGGCGAGCTCGTCCGGGATGGTCATGAAGAACTGCCGGTAGAGGAAAGTCCCGGTCGCCGTCGCGACCAGCGGCAGCACGAGGCCGGTATAGGTGTTGAGCAGATTGACCTGGGGGAGCCCGACGGAGATACCGAGCGCGCCGAACAGCACGTGGAACGGCTCCAGCACGTTCGATGCCACCGCGTAGGTCGGAACGATCCGCACTTCCAGCGGCAGCATCAGGGTAACGAAGATCAGCCAGAACATCAGCATCCGGCCGCGATATCGGAAGAACACGATCGAGAAGGCGGAGATCGCGGCGAGTGCGATCTTGCCGGCGGTGACGCCGGCCGCGACGATCAGGCTGTTCACCATCTTCTCGCCGAACCTGGCCTTCTGCCAGACGCGGGCGTAGTTCTCGACCATGTCCGATCCGGGCCAAAGCGGCATCGGCACGCGGTTCACGGTCGGCAGGTCGTGGGTCGAGGCCACGAAGACGATCCAGATCGGCAGGGCGGCGAGGATCAGTCCGACGAGCATCAGGACATGGGTCACGGCGTCGAGAATCGGCGTGCGTTCGATCATCGTCGGATCACCTGTAGTGGACCTTGCGCTCGATGTAGCGGAACTGGACGAAGGTCAGCCCGATCACCAGCGCCATCAGGACGATCGACTGCGCGGCAGCCATCGAGTAGTCGAGGCCTTTGAAGCCATCGGAGTAGATCTTGTAGACCATCAGGTCTGTCGCGCGGGCCGGACCGCCTCCGGTCGTGATGTCGACGATGCCGAAGCTGTCGACGAAGGTCTCGGTGATGTTGATCACCAGCAGGAAGAAGAAGGTCGGCGCGAGCAGCGGCAGCTGGATGTCGCGCGCGCGGCGCAGCGGACCCGAGCCGTCGAGCGCGGCAGCCTCCAGCAGCGGGCGAGGGATCGCCTGCAGCCCGGCGAGGAAGAAGATGAAGTTGTAGGCCACCATCTTCCAGGAATTCGCCATCACGATCAGCGCCATCGCGTCGGCGCCGTCCATCGCGGGGTTCCAGAGATTCGGATAGAAGCGGTTGATCGCCGACACGAAGCCGGCATCGGGCGCGAAGATGAAGCGAAACGCGAGTCCGACCGCCGGCGCGGCGATTGCATACGGCCAGAAATAGACGAACCGATAGGCCTTCCATCCCTTCAACTGCCGGTCGACCATCAGCGCGAGAAGCAGCGACATCCCGATCGACAGGGCGGTCGAGAGCATCGCGAATACGCAGGACCGGACGACCGAGTTCCAGTAGACGCGGTCCGTGAAGATCTGCTCGAAATTCTGCAGCCCGACCCAGTCGTTGGCGCCGCCGAAGGGCGGTTGCGTCGTGAAGGCCCAGTACACCGCCTGGCTCGACGGCCAGTAGAAGAAGAGAAAAACGAGAACCAGTTGGGGCGCGATCAATGCCCAACCCAAAGCCTTGCCGGGGAAGGCGGCGCGCCGTTCCATGTATGTCTCCGGAAGAAGGCGTGGGCGGCGGATGGACCGCCGCCCACGCAGGTTCGCCGTCGCTCAGGGCAGTTGGCGACCGCGGAAGGTCTGCTCGAACCGGCGCAGGATCTGGTTCGACCGCTGGGCCGCGTCGTCGAGTGCGACTTGCATGTCCTTCTTGCCGGTGAAGGCAGCCTCGAGTTCGGCGCGGATCTCGGCGCGGATCTGCGTGAAGTTGCCGAGGCGGATGCCGCGCGAGAGGGCGGATGGCGGCGTCGCGGTCAGGGACTCGATCGCGATGTCGCGGCCGGCGTAGCGCGGATCCTCGTAGAAACGCTTCTCCTTGAGGTAGCGGAACCCCGAATTGCTGATCGGGATGTAGCCGGTCACGGTCGACATCCACAGCGCCTCTTCGGGCTGGGCCACGAACTGCAGATAGGCCGCGATGGCCTCGTATTCCTGCCTGGACTTGCCGGACATGATCCAAAGCGACGCGCCGCCGACCAGAGAGTTCTGGCGCTTCGTGCCCTCGTAGACGGGGAGCATCGCCACGCCCCAGCGCAGACCCTGGACGGCGGTCGACCCGACCACGCCGTGATTGGCGACCGAGGTCAGGACCGAGGCGCAGCTGCCGTCGGCGAAGGCCTGGAGCAGGGTCTTGCCGGTCTGCGCGGTCTGGATGCGCGCCACGCCTTCGTCGAGCAGCTTCTTCCAGTCCTTCATGTAGTCGGCGAAGCGGGTCTTGTTGAACACGACTTCCGCGTCGAGGCCGGCATAGCCGTTGTCGCGCGTGGCGATCGGCAGGTTGTGGATGGCCGAGAACTGCTCGAGCGGCATCCAGGTGTCGTAGTCGAAGGCGAAGCCGCATTCGACTCCCGCCTGCTTCATCTTGCGCAGATCGGCGAACCATTCCTCGATCGTGGCCGGAGCCTGGGACTTGCCGATCTTCGCCCAGGCGTCGCGGTTCCAGTACAGCAGCGCGGTCGACGAGTTGTACGGGAAGGACCACATCTCGCCCTTCGAGGTCGCGTAGTAATTCGCGACGCCAGGAAAGTAGTCGGCCCAATCGACCTTCAGGTCGAAGTCCTTGACCAGCTGGTTGGCAGGATAGATCGCGCCGGACAGCATGAAATTGACCGTTCCGGCGTCGTAGATCTGCACAAGGGTCGGGTGCTGCCTCGAGCGGAAGGCCGCGATCGTGTTCTGCTCGGCCTTGTCGTATCCGCCCTGTCCGATGCACACGATCTCGTAGCGCGTCTGCGCGGCGTTGAAGCGCTTGCAGTGCTCTTCCATCACCTCGCCGAGCTGGCCGGTCAGCCCGTACCAGTATTCGGCCTTGATCCTCTGCTGCGCGGTGGCGTCCTGTCCGGCAAAGCAGGCGACCGCCATTGCGAGCGCTGTCGCTGCGGCTCCACGAAACGGCATCTTTATCTCCTCAGGTCCCAGTTTCCGAGGCCACGTGGCTACGCTTCGGACATGACGCTTCGGCGCAGGCGTCCTTACCCTCAGGTGACGTCGCCTTTGGATGACCGCGCATGACCGGAGCGAGACGTCCCGAAAGTGACATTTCGGCGTCTTGCGCCGTGTCCCGCGCGTGTTTGGATGACATCGCAGCGACGAAGGGGCAGTCGATGGTGCAGATCGAGGCGAAGAACGCGCCGGCCGAAGGCTTCGTCTGGCTCTGGCGCCCGGGATTGATCGCCCTGGTGCTGCGCAACGCGGCCCTGCTGATTTGCACGGGCGGGCTGCATCGCTTCTGGGGCGTGGCGGCGTGGCGGCGGCATGTCTGGAGCCGCGTTGCGCTGCGCGGCGATCCGCTCGAATTCGTCGGCACCGGGCTGGACGGGTTCAAGGGATTCCTGGTCGCCGCCGCGGTCCTGGTGCCGGTGCTGGCGGCGAGCGCGTTCCTCGCCGATGTCGTCGCCGCCGGCCGCCCCGAGGCCCGGCCGCTCGCGCTCGCCGCCAGGGCGGTGCCGGTCCTGGCGCTGCTCGGCGCATGGCGTTTCTTCCGGCTGCGTTACCTGCTGTCGCGCACACGCTGGCGCGGCGTGGCCCCGGCGCTGGATGCCGGCTTCGGCGACTATCTGCGCTTCGCGCTGCCGCTGTTCGCGATCAACGCGCTCGCGCTTGGCCTGGCGACGCCCTGGGTATGGCAGCGCCGGCAGGCCTGGCTGATCGCGCGGATGCGCCTCGGCGACGCTACCTTCTCCGGGACACCGGACTGGCAGCCGTTGATGCTGCCCTGGCTATGCGTCTGGTGCGCGGCGGTGGCCGGCCTCGCATGGACGCTCGCGCAGCCGCTCGCTCTGGCGCCGCTTCCCGCGCGGCCATCGTCGGGGATTGCGGCGGGCTGGCTACCGGTCGTGGCCCTCGTCGCCGGTCTGCTGGCGTTCGGCGCCTATCGCATGGCGGCCTGGCGCAGCTTCGCCGGATCGCTGCGGCTGGGCCGGGCGACGCTGGCGAGCGCCGCGCGTCCGGGCTTCGCGGCGACGCGCCTCGCGCTCGCCGGTCTTCTGCTCGGCGCGCTGCTCGTCGCCGGCGGGATCCTGATCGCGATGCTGTCGGGTCTGCTGCGTCCGCTGCCCGCGATCGTCCAGCATGTGCTGTCCGCGGGCGTGGCGCTCGTGTCGCTGATGCTTACGCGCGACGCCTTCCTCGCCCCGGCGGCGATCGCGCATGCCGTCGCGACGCTGGAAATCTCCGGCGGCGAGGCGCTCGACGCGATCGCCGCCTCGGCGCCGGCTGGACAGCCGCGCGCGCCGATGGATGTCGGACCGGGCTGACGCCGCCGCCGGCGCGGCGTGGCGCGTCGGGGTCCACGACGCCCGCACCACCGCGTCGCGGGCCGGCGTGGCGCGTCTGGACGACGACAGGCTGGTCGTGGAGTTCGCGGATGGCGCGCGGCTGGACATGCCGCTCGCCGGCTGCGTCCTCGTCAGCCTGCCGGCCGGCACGACGCGGGGCCAGCTGGCGCCGTCGCCGGCGAGCCCGATGCGTATCGTCTTCGACGCGCCGGCGCTCGCCGCCGCGCTCGCCGCCAGCGCCGCGTATCGCCGCGGTCGCCGCGCCGCGGCCTTGCGCGCGTCGCGTCGCGTCGCGCTGCATGTCGCACCCGCCCTCGCGGCGGCGGCGCTGCTGGTCCTGGTCGCGCTGCCGCTGCTGGCCGATCGCCTCGCCGCGCGGGTGCCGGCGCCGATCGAGCGGCAATTCGGCGCCGCGCTCGCCGCGCGTCTGGCGGTCGCGCTGGCGCGCAGCCCCGCCGAGGCCGAGATCTGCCGGGCCACGGCCGGTCGTGCCGCGCTGGACGAGATCTTCGCGCGGCTGGTCGCGGCGGCCGGACCGCTTCCCCATCCCCCCGTCCTGCAGGTCGTCGGCGCGTCCGCCGCGAATGCCTATGCCCTGCCCGGCGGGCGGGTGCTGTTGTCGTCGGGCATGATCGACGCCGTGTCGTCGCCCGACGAACTCGCCGGCGTGCTCGCGCACGAACTCGCCCATGTCGCGCATCGCGATCCGGTGCGCGCGATGGTGCGCAGCGCCGCGCTGGCGGCGCTGGCCGGCGCGTTGGACGGCGATCCCGCGATGGCCGCGGGGCCGGCGACGCTCGGGGTCCGCCTGCTCGGCCTGTCGTATTCGCGCGATGCCGAGGCGCTGGCCGACGCCCGCGCGGCAGAGATACTCGCGCGCGCCGGCCTCGCCGCGGACGGTCTCGCACGGCTCTTCGCGCGGCTCGCGGCGCGCGCCGGGGGGGATGCGACGGCGGTGCCCGCCTATCTTTCGACCCATCCGCCCATGCCGGCGCGCGCGCGGCTGGCCGGGGCGGACGCAGCTTCGTCTGCGTCGTCGCCGGCGCTGACGCCGGCCGACTGGCAGGCGCTGCGCCGCGACTGTGCCGCGGCGCGATGAGTGTCTCGGGC
>JBIKXN010000061.1:0-11625 GCA_044355765.1 Alphaproteobacteria bacterium | reverse complement strand
AACCAGCACCGGCGACGCGTTGATCATCGCGCTCTCGAATTCGGCCGGGAACGAGCCCCCCGATCCGGTGCGGATGTCCAGCACCCGCGCGGTGCCGGCCGCCGTCCCGTCGGTGATCCAGAGCTCGTTGCCGACCTGGCCGTCATTGGCTGCGAACACCGCTTTGCCGTTCGCGAGGACGGCAAAACCCGACGGCGACGAACTGGAAGATCCTGGGCGGATATCGAGCACGCGCGCGGTGCCGACCGCGGTGCCGTCGGTGATCCAGAGTTCCGAACCGGACGTGCCATCGCTGGCGCGGAACAACGCCCTGCCGTCCGGAAGCGCGGTGAGCTCACTCGGCACCGAACCTGACGACCCGGCCCGGATGTCCAGCACCTGCGCGGTGCCTGCGGCCGTCCCGTCGGTGACCCAGAGTTCGGTGCCCGACGTGACGTCATACGCGCGGAATAAGACCTTGCCGCCTCCGAGCACGACGAATCCGCTGGGGTTGCTGGAAAGCGACCCCGGTCGAATGTCCCGCGCCTGAAACGTCCCGGCAGCCGTGCCGTCGGTGACCCACAGCTCGGCACCTGAAATTCCGTCATCGGCGACGAACACGGCCTTGCCGCCTCCGATCGCCGTGAGCGCGGTCGGGGCGCTGCTGAACGCCGGGCCCGGTCCATACCCCGGGAAAAAAATCCCCCCCGGGAAGATATCCTTGACCATCGACGTTCCGGCCAGCGTGCCGTCGGTAACCCAGAGTTCGGTGCCGGTATAGCTGTCATATGCTCTGAATACCGCCCGACCGCCGCCGAGCGTGGCTAAGCTGCGATCATCCCTGTAACTCGGACCGGCATCGCTCACCTGGAGGGTTCCAGACGCCGTGCCGTCGGTAATCCAGAGGGCGGGGATGTGGCCGTACGCGCCGCCATACGCGATGAACACGGCCTTGCCGTTGCCAAGCGCGGTGAACGTGTCCGGAGAACCGGAACCCGCACCGGGAAGGATGTCCTTCAGCAAGGAAGTGCCGGCCGCCGTTCCGTCGGTGATCCAAAGTTCCTGGCCGGAGACACCGTCATTGGCTCTGAACAGGGCTTTCCCGCCGCCGATCGCGGCAAGCTCGACGTTGCGACCGGGGCCGTAGGAGTAGGGGTCGTAGGTGCCGATAATGTCTGTCAGCCGGGAGGTGCCCGCCGCAGACCCGTCGGTGACCCAGAGGTCGCGGCCGCCCGAGACGTCGGTGGCGCTGAAAACCACTTTGCCGTTGCCGAGCGCGGTCAAGTTCTCGGGGCCGTCGTTACTTGCTCCGGGGGCTATGTCTTTAACCAGGCTTGTCCCCGACTGGGTCCCGTCGGTGATCCAGAGTTCGCGTCCATTCGTCTCGTCGAAGGCGCTGAACAACGTCACGACCGGCATGGCTCACCCCTTTACGCATTGTCGTGATGCTTGCCGGACCGACGGCAACGCACGAAGCCTAGACCGCAGTTCGATCCGAAACAATCGCGCTCCGGCGGGATCCGCATCCATCGAAGGATCGACGGCATCTCGGGGCGCGCGATGGACAGCGGCGCCGACCGTGGGCTAATGCTGACGACGGCGGCGATCGGCGGATCCACGCGCTGCGAAGGGCCGTCTGCGATCGGGCCCCCGCAGCCATGGCGACACGGGTCCCGCTGGCCGCGACATCGGCGCCGCCGGTCCGGACCTGAATGGCACGGGCGGCACCGACGAGGCAGGTCCCATGAGCAACACGATCGTCCGCACCGACGGCGACAGCGCGCCGCCCTATTCCGTCAACGCCTCGCCCGGCTTCGCCGCGTGGCTGCACGGCACCGGCTCGGCGCTGGCCGTCACCACCTATCAGATCGGCAAGCTGTTCGTGATCGGCGCCGAGACGCCGGACACGCTGTCGGTCTCCGAACGCAGCTTCGACCGATGCCTCGGCGTCGCGCCCGACGGGCAAGGCGGGCTGGTGCTGGCCGGGCTCAACGCCATCTGGCGCTTCGGCAACGTGGTGCCGCCCGGCAAGGAGCTGGAGGGGCACGATGCCGTCTATGTGCCGCGCATGGCCTGGTTCACCGGCGACGTCTTCGCGCACGACGTCGCCCTCACGCCGGCCGGGCGGCCGGTCTTCGTCAACACCCTGTTCTCGTGCCTGGCGACGGTGGACGAGACGTCGTCGTTCCGCAGCCTGTGGCAGCCGCCCTTCGTCAGCCAGCTGGCGCCGCAGGATCGCTGCCATCTGAACGGGCTGGCGGTGGATGCGGCAGGCATGCCTCGCTACGTCACCGCGGTCGCCGAGACCGACGCGCCGGGCGGATGGCGCGAGAAGCGCGTGGGCGCGGGCGTCGTGATCGACATCGCCTCGAACGAGACGGTGTGCCGGGGGCTGAGCATGCCGCATTCGCCGCGGCTGCATGACGGGCGGCTGCACGTGCTCAACGCCGGCACCGGAGAGATCGGCCAGGTCGACGTCGCGACGGCGCGGTTCCAGCCGCTCTGCTTCCTGCCGGGATTCGCGCGGGGCCTCGCCTTCGCTGGCGGCCATGCGCTGGTCGGGCTGTCGCTGCCGCGCTCGAGTCCGACCTTCGCCGGCCTGCCGCTCGAAGACAGGCTGGCGGCGGAGAAGCTGCCGGCGCAATGCGCCGTCGCGGTCGTCAATCTCTCGACCGGCCAGCCGGAACATGCGCTGCGCCTGGGCGGCATCGTGCGCGAGCTCTACGACATCGCGGTGCTTCCCGGCGTGCGCAAGCCGATGCTGATCGGGACGCAGGCCGGCTCTGCGCTGAACAAGCTGGTGATGCGCGGCGCCGACGTCCCGCTCTCCACGCTGGCGTGACGACGGCCGCCTGGAGGCACCCGGCGATGGCGGCGCGCGACCCGGATCTTCTCGACGCGCTGGAGGCGGAGGCGATCTTCATCCTGCGCGAGGCGGTCGCCGAGGCCGCGCGCCCGGCGCTGCTGTTCTCGGGCGGCAAGGATTCGGCGGTGCTGCTGCGGCTCGCCGAGAAGGCGTTCCGCCCGGGACGGTTTCCCTTTCCGCTGCTGCATGTCGACACCGGCCATAATTTTCCGGAGACGCTGGCCTTCCGCGACCGGCGCGTCGCGGAACTCGGCGAGCGGCTGATCGTCGCCTCGGTGCAGGATTCGATCGACGCGGGGCGCGTGCGCGAGATGCCCGGCACGGTCTCGCGCAACCGGCTGCAGACCGCGACGCTGCGCGACCTGATCGCCGCGCATCGCTTCGACTGCCTGATGGGCGGCGCGCGGCGCGACGAGGACAAGGCGCGCGCCAAGGAACGCGTGTTCTCGTTGCGCGACGCCGGCGGCCAGTGGGATCCGCGCCGGCAGCGCCCGGAACTCTGGCGCCTCTACAACGGCCGCGTCGGGCCCGGCGAGCACATGCGCGTCTTCCCGCTGTCCGACTGGACCGAGCTGGACGTCTGGGACTATGTCGCGCGCGAGCGTCTGGAACTGCCGTCGCTCTATTTCGCGCATGTCCGGCGTGTCTTCGTGCGCGACGGCATGCTGATGCCGGCCTCGCCGCTGCTGGCGCCGCGCGCGGACGAGCCGGTGGTCGCCGCCGAGGTGCGCTTCCGCACCGTCGGCGACATGACCTGCACCGCGGCGATCCGCAGTTCCGCGCGCACGCTGGCGGCGGTGATCGCGGAGACGGCCGCGGCGCGGATCTCGGAACGCGGCGCCACGCGCGCGGACGACCGTTTCTCGGTCGCCGCGATGGAAGACCGCAAGCGCGAGGGATATTTCTAGGATGGCGACCGACCGGATCCGCGTCGCGACCGCTGGATCGGTCGACGATGGAAAAAGCACGCTGATCGGCCGGATCCTGGTGGAGTCGCGCGCGCTGTTCCAGGACCAGATCTCGGCCCTGGAGCGCACGCGCACGGATGGCGGCGCCGTCGATCTGGCGTCGGTCACAGACGGCCTGCGCGCGGAGCGCGCGCACGGCATCACGATCGACGTCGCCTATCGGTTCTTCTCCACGCCTGGCCGGCGCTTCGTGCTGGCCGACACGCCGGGCCACGAGGAATACACCGCCAACATGGCGACCGGCGTCTCGACCGCCGACGTCGTCGTCCTGCTCTGCGACGCCAGCCGCGGGGTGACGACGCAGTCGCGTCGTCACGCGGCGATCGCCGCGCTGTTCGGCGCGCCCCATGTGATCGTCTGCGTCAACAAGATGGATCTCGCAGGCTTCGACGCGGGCGCGTTCGAGGCGCTGCGCGCGGCGTTCCTGCCGGCGTTCCCGGCCGAGGATCGCGCGCGGATCCCCTTCGTGCCCGTCAGCGCCAGGGACGGCGACAACGTCGCCACGCGTTCGTCGCGCATGCCCTGGTACGACGGCCCCACGCTGATGGACCTGCTGGTCGGCCTGCCGGCGCCGCAGGCCGCGCGCGGGCCGGCGCGGTTCCTGGTGCAGCGCTTGCAGCGCGACGACACGGGCGCGAGCGGGCAAGGCCATGCCGGGCTGCTCGCCGCCGGCACGCTCGCCACGGGCGACGCGGTGCTGATCCAGCCGGGAGACCGCCGGGCGCGCGTCGCGCGGCTCTCGACCTTCGACGGCGAGATCGCGACGGCGCACGCGCCATGCAGCCTGACCGTCGATCTCGACCGCGCGGTCGCGTGCGGCCGCGGCGACCTGATCGCCGCCGCGGCGGCGCCGGCCACCGCGACGCGGATGCTGCGCGCGCGCGTCGTCTGGTTCGCGCCCAGGCCGCTGACCGCCGGCAGCCGGGTGCTGCTCAAGCACACCACGCGCACGACGCAGGCGACCGTGCGCGCGATAGACTGGCGCATCGACATGCAGACGCTCGAACGCGCGCCCGCGGCCGCGCTCGCCGCCAACGACATCGGCCAATGCCGCCTGGGCGTCGCCGACGCGCTGGCGGTCGATCCCTATGCGCGCGCGCGCAGCACCGGCGGCGCGATCCTGATCGACCCCGCCGGCAACGACACGGTCGGCGCGGCGATCATCGACGCAGCCGGAGACGCGCCGTGACCCGCGCCGAGGGGCGCACGATCTGGCTGACCGGCCTGTCGGGAACGGGCAAGAGCACCGTCGCGGCATTGCTGGCGCCGCAAATGCGGGCGCTCGGGCACCGCGTCGAGGTCCTCGACGGCGACGTCGTGCGCGCGCAGCTCGGCGCCGGCCTCGGCTTCGGCCGCGCCGACCGCGACGCCAATGTAAGCCGCATCGGCTGGGTCGCGGGGTTGCTGAACCGGCACGGTGTCGATGTCGTCGTCGCCGCGATCGCGCCCTATCGCGACACCCGCGACGCGGTGCTGGCCAGACTGCCCGGCGCGCTCGAGGTCTTCATGACGGCGCCGCTCGGCACGCTGATCGCGCGCGACGTCAAAGGTCTCTACCGGCGCGCCATCGCCGGCGAGATCCCCAACTTCACCGGCATCTCCGATCCCTACGAGCCGCCGCTGGCGCCGGCCGTCGTCTGCCGGTCCGACGGCAGCGAGACGCCGGAGGAGTCCGCCGCGCGCATCCTCGACGCATTCCTCGCGCCGTCCGGCCGCGCGGCCTCCTAGGCGCGCAGCACCGGGCAAGCGCGGTATACGGCGGGGCCGGTTCGTGCTTTGCTTGGCGCGGTCACGCGTTCGCCCCGGCTGGAGGTAACCCATGGACGACCCCAGGAAATCGATGTCGGCGACGAGCTATCCGCCGCTCTGGCGCGCGCTGCATTGGGGCATTGCCGCGGCAGTGGCGGTGCTCGTTCCTGTCGGGCTGTGGATGAGCGCGCGCGGCGAGGCCGATCTCTGGGACGCGCTGACCAACACGCTCTACGCCTGGCACAAGGCGATCGGCTTCCTGGTGCTGCTGGCGATGGCGCTGCGGCTGGCGCTGCGGCTGCGGCTGGGCGTGCCCGCCTATCCGGCCGACCTGCCGCCGCTGCGCCGGAAGCTGGCGGTGGGGCTCGGCCACGCCTTCTACGTCCTGCTCTTCGCGGTTCCCCTCGCCGGCTGGGCGGGCGTGACCGCCTATCCGGCGCTGGTCACGATCGGCGGCTTCAACCTGCCGCCGATGCCGCTGGTGCCGCAGGACGGCGATCTCGCGGGCCGGTTCTTCGCGATCCACGGCACGCTGGCGCTGCTCCTGGGCGCGCTGGCGCTGGCGCATGTCGCGATCGCGCTCTATCACCTGCTGGCCCGCCGCGACCGGATGTTCGAGCGCATGTGGCCGGGCAACCGCGCCGGGGGTTGATCGCGGGGGGCGGACGCTTCATTTTCCCGCCTCCCGAGCATAGACCCGGAGACGACATGAGTTCCGTGCGCACCGACGTCGCCATCATCGGCGCGGGCCCTGTCGGGCTGTTCGCCGTGTTCGAATGCGGCATGCTCAAGATGCGCTGCCACGTGATCGACGCGCTCGACGCGATCGGCGGGCAATGCGCGGCGCTCTATCCGGAAAAACCGATCTACGACATCCCCGGCCATCCGCGCATCGACGCGATCGACCTGATCCGCAATCTGGAGGCGCAGGCGCAGCCCTTCGCGCCGGTGTTCCATCTGGGCCAGCGCGTCGAGGGGCTGGAGCGCGCGGGCGAGGACTGGATCCTCACCACCTCGCACGGCGTCACCATCGTCGCGCGGGCGGTGATCGTCGCGGCCGGCGTCGGCGCCTTCGGGCCAAACCGGCCGCCGATCGCGCGGCTGGAGGAATTCGAGCGCGGCTGCGTCCACTACATGGTGGCCCGGCGCGAGGCGTTCCGCGGCAAGCGGCTGGTGATCGCCGGCGGCGGCGACTCGGCGCTGGACTGGACCATCTCGCTCGCCGACATCGCCGCGCATATCGACGTCGTCCATCGCCGCGACAAGTTCCGCGCCGCCCCGGACACGGTCGAGAAGATGAAGGCGCTGGCCGCCGCCGGCCGCATCGCCATCGTCACGCCCTATCAGCTCGACGCGCTGGAGGGCGAGGCCGGCACGCTGCGCGCGGTGGTGGTCAAGGATCTCGATGGCGGGACGCGCCACCTGCCGGCCGACCATCTGCTCGCCTTCTTCGGCCTGTCGCAGAATCTGGGCCCGATCGCCCAATGGGGGCTGGGGCTGGATCGCAACCTGATCGTGGTCGACCCCGCGACCTGCGCCACCTCGCAGGACGGCATCCACGCCATCGGCGACATCGCGACCTATCCCGGCAAGCTCAAGCTGATCCTGTCGGGCTTCGCCGAGGCCGCGGCGGCCGCGCATGCGATCCATGGCCGCGTCCATCCCGGCACGGCGCTGCATTTCGAATACTCGACCAGCAAGGGCGTCGCCGGCTTCGCGGCCTGAGACGGGCTCGCGAACCGCCCCGCTCTTCCGCCAGCGGCGCCCGGCAGGGCGCGCTTGCCTGGTGCTACGCGCCCCAAAAACAGGGCAGGTCATCAGGATCGAGCGCGATAGGCGGCGTGACGGCCCAGCCTTGGCTCGCGACAACCTTCACAGGGTGAGCGCACGCTCCGTCTGATCGTTCACCAAGGCTGCCTCGTAGTCGCGCGCTTGCGCGCCAGCGAGGCCAACCTTGCGAAATGCCTCACGCCATTCAGCCGAGAGCCGCAGCGCGGTTTCTCTTATGGTCTGCCGGGCTTCGGCCTCGTCGATTTCGAAGAAGGGAGCGGCTTCAAGCGCAAGTTCGATGGACCGATCATGCTTGCCGCCCTCCACGATCGCCGTTTCGAGGTGCGGGTTGCGATCCGGCGCGGGGTTCACGTCGAAGACCGGCGACAGACGCCACCTTCCGGCTCCCACGTAAAGGAAGCCGTGATTCTTCAGGTGATCATCCTTGTTGGACACCAGGATGGTGAAGATCAGTCGCAAATAGAGTTCGCGGAAATCGGCAGCGGCATCTGCCGAGTGAACACGCATGAAATCGACGATCTCGGTGTAGGACCCAAGCTCCGTCTCCGTCTTGCCAAGCGCCGTGCGGGCCGAGATGTAAGGGATGCGCGCCGTCCCGCGCCTGTCGAACCTCTGGATCAGAGCGACCGGGAACGGCGTGTCACCCAGTTCCAGCCGAGCCTCAGGTGCACGAATACCGCATGCGCGCGCGAGCTGGAGGGTCGCCACCTCGACCCGCTCGATCGGCTGCTGGTCATGGACCGAGGTGAATTTGGCGAGCCAGAGCGTGTCGCCGTCCTGGACATTGGCCTTGGGACGCGTACCGCCCGAACCGCCCGCACCGGCGAGCGCTTGCAGATCCTCGGCGGAGATGTGCCTACCCTGCTCATAGGCCCGGGCGATCGCGGTAATGGCTTGGAGATCGACGAGCCGCGAAACCGCATCCGTTGCCCCGCCGCGAATGATCCTGCCCGCATCATCGAGAAATCGAAGCGCTCCCTGCCTGCAGGTATCGTCGGACAGCGTCAGATATTCGAATTCGGAAAGGCCGTTGCCATAGGCGCGCTCCAGCAGCCGGCGACCCCAACTTTCGGGCGCGGCGTCGGCGAAGGCGCCTGGCAAGGCGTCGCGGGTGTTTCCGGGGCGGCCCGACATGTGAAAGATGCCTGCCCGCACCGGAAAGTCTGGCTGCACGGCGAAGGCGCGCGGATTGTCGAGCCAGGCCGCGTCATAGGAGAAAGCGGAGAACTGGCGCGGCCCGTCGCGCGTGAAGCGGAGCTGGCCGACGGGCACGAGGCTTTTGCCGAGAGCGACTTGGGCGCGAAGATCCGCCATCAGAATGTCGCGCCGTCCGGATCGACGCTATCCGGATCAATGGCGGGCGTCGCGCCCTTATCGCCACGCTTGCGCGGCTTTGCCGTGAACGATCGACCACGACGCGGCTGCCGTTCGGCGGTGAGAGCGAGCCCCAGATCGTCTTTACGGATATCGATCAGGTCGGTCAGGCGGTCTACCATGCCGAGCGCCACCAGGACGTCAGCGAGCGTGCCAATTCCAACGCCAGGATCCCCGCGTTCCAGGCGCGAGACGCTGCTCGCCGAGGTCCCCGCGCGGATCGCCAAGTCGGCCACGGCGATGCCGCGCCTGAGACGAGCGCCACGGACGTCGCGTCCCAAGGCTTCGAGCGCCAGTTTTGCTCTAGGCGATCCCATCACAAACGTCCATATCTGATGAATAAGATATCTTAATGCATCATATATGACCTATTGTCAATGATGCGGTCGTCGCGCCCGGTTCACCCGGCTGCGCGTCGCGCCCGGTTCACCCGGCTGCGCGAGGAACGCCGCATTGCGCGCGACACTCCAGCGCCGTCGCGTCCGGCCGCCCGTGCGCTTGTCAGCCATGCTCCGGGCCTCCGCCATCGGAACCGCCGACATCCATTGGTCGCCAAGGCGGGAAATCTCCGTTGATCAGAGGGCGGCGGCGAGGAGAGGGCCGGACCGACTATCTGACCGGGCAACCGATAGGCCGATGGAACGGCTGGGCGGCGGTCGCGGGGACGACCGAGCGGGTCAACGGCCAGGATGCCGCGGCGGGACCGCTGACCCATGACCGTCTGTATCACGCCAGCGTCGAATACCAGTTCACGACCGGTTTCACGCTTGGGCTCGGCTGGAAGCGCGAGCGCCAGCCGGTCGCGATCGACCCCAACAGCGCCTTTGGCCGGATCGACACGCTCGGGGCGCTGGCGATGTACGTCCTCGAGTTTTGATCGTCAAACCCTTCCCAGATTCCATAAGCGGAAACCCGTCTTGTTCATGACGAAGACAAAATAGAAAAGTTCTCTCCGATCCTGCGCGACAAGCCGCACTGCACCACTGCGCAGTCTGCATCGCGGCTTGTCCAGGTGCGTTGGAGATTGTCGAAACTGGGTGACCGGGGCACACGCCCCGTCGCTTACGGTCCCGCTGGCCGGAAGGCCATGGCGATGCCCCGGAACAGTGTCGCGACGGGGCATGCGGAATCCAAGGCGACGGGGACGCCATAGGCGGTCGCGCCGATGCGGGCGGCGACGCTCACGTGGCGCAGCCGCAGCGGGTTGTCCTTCGGGACGCCGCTGCGCATCACCCGTAAGAGCCAGAAGGCGCTTCATGAAGGACGAGCCGGACCCGATTTGCGAGGGGCGAGCGGCAGATCGTGCGGTCGGAAGCGAGCAGACGGCACCGGTGCCGCGCTCGGTCTCGCCATCGAGGCGCTCGGGCGGCTTGGTGAAGTGGAGCCTGGTTCGGTGGTCCTTGGGAAAAGCCATGTAGGCGAGGATGTCGCATTCGGCCTCGTCCATCATCGCGGCGAGCTTCGGCGCCTTGGGCTAGAACTGATCCGCGATCATTTCCGCCATCTCGATCCCGAAACGGTCGCCACGACGACCCTGCCTTATGGCGCAAGCTGCTGGAGGCCCTGGGCGAGCCGGGACAATTCCGAGACGCCCGGCTTCGCCGGATGGTTTCGCGCGCGCGAAGTGCCCCGGCTTCGGCCCGGGCGGCCGAGCGGCGGCGCGTTTCGCGCCGCCCGCCCGAAGGTCAGCGGACGCAATCAGCGAAACCGCGCCAGAGGTAGTCGCGGTCGATGTGCCTGCCGATGAAGACAAGCTTGGAACGGCGCGCGCGGGCCGCAGGCCAGGGACCGATGAAATCTCCTTCGGCCAGCATATGCACCGCCTGGAACGCGTAGCGGCGATCTTCGCCGGCGAAGTCGATGATCCCCTTGGTCCGCAGCAGATCGATCCCGCGCTGCGCCAGGACACCGCGGATCCACCCCTGGAAACGATCGTGGTCGAGCGGACGGTCGAGTTCGAAGGACACGCTCGTCACGTCGCTGTCATGCGTATGGTCGTCCTCGCCGGTCAGGAAATCGGGCTCGAACTCCAGGATCCGGTCGAGATCGAAGCCGCCGCGGCCAAGCACTTCGGCCAGAGGCACGTCGGCCCGCCGGGTCCGGTGCAACCGCGCCTGCGGATTGATTGCCCGGATCCTGGTTTCGACGGCTGTGGCTTCCTCGGCCGACACCAGGTCGGTCTTGTTCAGCAGGATCACGTCCGCGAAGGCGATCTGTTCCTGCGCCTCGGCGCTGTCCGTCAACCGCTCCGGCAGGTTGCGCGCGTCCGCAACGGTGACGATCGCGTCTAGCCGGGTCCTTGCCCGGACCTCGTCGTCGACGAAGAAGGTCTGCGCGACCGGCGCCGGATCCGCGAGGCCCGTGGTCTCGATGATGATGCCGTCGAGTTCCTTGCGCTTGAGCAGGCCGCCGATGATCCGGATGAGATCGCCGCGCACGGTGCAGCAGATGCACCCGTTGTTCATCTCGAAGACTTCCTCGTCGGCATCGACCACGAGGTCGTTGTCGACGCCCAGTTCGCCGAATTCGTTGATCACCACCGCGTAGCGGGCACCATGCCGTTCGGACAGGATCCGGTTGAGAAGCGTGGTCTTCCCGGCGCCGAGATACCCGGTCAGCACCGTCACGGGGATGCGGTGGGAGGCGTCCGTCATGATCCGTCACCCTGTTATCGACATCCGAGGCGCGAACCGCCCGTCGCCCTGAAAGATAGACGATGTAATATCGTATCACAACAAAATCGGCAGTCAGCGCCGCGGGCTCAGACCGAGGGCAGATTCCGTGCACCGTTCGCGGTGCCGCATGCCGGGCATTCGCCGACCAGTTCGATCACCCGCCGCGAGATCGCATAGCCCGTCCTGTCCGCAACGACGCCCAGGACCGCCAGCAACGCGGGGT
>JBIKXN010000431.1:0-3487 GCA_044355765.1 Alphaproteobacteria bacterium | reverse complement strand
GCCGAACCGCAGATTCGTGTCGCCGGGCCGAGGGTTGTTGCGGACCGGATCGACGCCGGCCTCGTCGTCCAATCGGCCCTCGAACCGCGTTTCGCGCACCCGGCCCCTCAGGACGAAAACCTCGCCGAACGCCCTGACGCGGGCCGCGACGCCGCCGTCGGTATCCAAATAGCCCTCGAACAGCGCCGGCGCCAGCCCTGGTTGACGGGGGTCCGAGACCTCCCCGGTCAGGCGGCCATTCGCCGTCGCGATCGCGAGACGCAACTGGCGCGCGCACCGGTCGGATTCGAATGTGCTCGTCGCGGTCCCTGCGAAACGACCGTCGAGCAGCCGCAGATCGGCCACCGTGTCGCCGCCGGTCTGGGTCAGAGCCGTTTCCAACCCCCCGCATCCGCCGGTCAACGCGGCACCAGCGAGGGTCAGGACCCGAAGAAATCTCCCGGTTCGATCCAACATAGCCATTTCATAATCCGCCCTGCGGCCCAAGAAAAGCGCTGGCACGTCCCGCGGCCGCCGTTTTGGAAGAGGCCGCCGAGGTCCCTTTCCGGGAGCACCATTTTCGCCACAATTGCCGGAACAAGCGTTCGATGCTGCGCGCGATGTCAAGCGACACCCGAAATTGCCCCCCCCTGACGACATGAGGAATTGACCCCTCTCTCTAATGGGTTGCGATCGGGCGTCGGGGGATTGGGTCGCCGGAGCGGACCGAGAGCGACACGCGCAGCGCCGCGATCGCCGACACGGCTTTCGCGACCTTTGTCATGCCGGTGGACCGGAGCCCGGACTGGAGGGCAGATGGCTATACATGGGCGCCCTCTAAACGGTCCGGCGCACCCCACAAAGCGCCGGGGGTCGCCGCGCGAGGCTCATCGCGGCAGGGCTGGCGCGCGGCTGCGGGCAGCGGACACGCCGGCTATGGCGTAGAGGGCGCGCTGCGCGGCCAGCGTGCCGGCACGGCCCAGGCCGGACTTGGCGCTGCGCTCCGCGGCCAGCAGCAGGCGCAGCGCACGGGAAGCGGCGCGGTCGTCGAGCCGCCGCAGCGCGCGCTTGTAGGCGTCCTGTTCCTTCCAGAAGACCGGCGGCCGCAGCTTCGCCATCGCCGCCGCCGGCTCGTCGCCCTCGGCGACATGGCAGGCGCAGAGATGCAGCCGCAGGAAAAGCCGTTGCGCGGCGCGCACGACATTCACCGCGCTGGCGCCCTCGGCGTCGAGCCGGTCGAGCGCGCGCGCCAGGCCCGCCGGATCGCCGAGCGCGGCGGCCAGCGCCGCGTCGTCGGCATCGACTTCGGCCGTCTCGCCGACCACGGCGCGCGCATCGTCGAGACCGATTTCGGCGCCACGTCCGGCATAGAGCGCGAGCTTGGCGAGTTCGCCGCGCGTCGCCGCGCGGTCGCCACCCAGGCGCTGCGCAAGCCAGGCGAGCGCCTCGTCGCTCGCGCGCACGCCCTCTTGCTGCAGGCTGGCCCGGATCACCGCCGCAAGGTCGCGGCCTTCGTCGGGATAACAGGCGATCGCGGCAGCGTTGGGCGAAGTTTCGAATAGCTTGCGCAGCGCCGAGCGCCCATCGAGTTCGCCCGCGTCGGCCACCACCAGCGCATCGCCGACCGGATTGTCGAGAAAGGCCTTGAAGGCAGGCGTCGCGGCGTTGCCGCAGCCGCGCACGCGCACGACACGCCGCCCGCCGCCGAAGGCCAGCGCAGCGGCCTCGTCCGCGAGCTTCGCGGGATCGCCCGACAAAGCGTCGCCAGCGAACTCGGCGACACGGAAGGGATCGGCGAGGTCCGCGACCACCGTGCGCGCGAGCGCCGCCGCGCGTTCGCGCACCAGCCCGTCGTCGGGCCCGAAGACGAGGATCGCCCGCGCCGCCCTGTCCGGCGCCTTGAGGAAACGCTCGACGCTCTTGTAATCGATCTTCATCCGCGCCCGTCGGAAGAAGCGGAGGTGCTCGAAATGACCACGTTAGCGATCCTGTTGGCCACATAGACGAATTTCACGAGCTTCTTGTCAGCCATCGCCGCGATGACGTTCGGCGCCGCCAGCGCCGCGGCGCGGGCCACCGCCTCCGGCGCGTCGCGCGGCAGGTCGATCGTCGCGCGCAGCTTGCCGTTGACCTGGACCGCGACCTTCACCGTCCCGTCGACGAGCAGCGCCGGATCGGCCGCGGGCCAGGCGCGTTCGCAGAGCAGGCCGGTCCCGCCCAACGCCACCCACATCTCCTCGGCGAGATGCGGGCACATCGGCGCCACGAGATGGCAGAGCGCGCGCAAGCCCTCGGCCAGGACCCAGGCCTCGCCCTCGCCCTTGCCGTCGAGCGTCTCGAGTGAATTGGAGAGCGTGCGGATCTGCGCCACCGCGACGTTGAAGCGCAGCCCCTCGATCTGCTCGGTGATCGCGGCGATGGCCTTGTGCGTGGCGCGCCAGGCGGCTTCCGCGGCGGTCGAGAGCGTCGCGGGGCGCGGGGCGCCGGGAGGCGGCAGCGCGACCGGCGGCTCGCTCGCCAGGCGGAAGAGGCGGTTGACGTAGCGCCACGCGCCCTCGACGCCGGCCTCGGTCCATTCCAGGTCGCGCTCGGGTGGCGAGTCCGAGAGCATGAAGAGCCGCGCCGTGTCCGCGCCGTAGCTGGCGATGATGTCCGCCGGCGGCACGACGTTCTTCTTCGACTTCGACATGATCTCGCTGCGGCCGACGACGACCTTCGCCCCGGTCGTCGCGTGCACGGCGGTGCCGTCCGCGTTCTTGCGGACCTCCTCCGGGTAGAGCCACGATCCGTCCTCGGCCTTGTAGCTCTCGTGCAGGACCATGCCCTGGGTGAACAGCCCGGCGAAGGGCTCGTCGAGCTTCACGTGGCCCGAGGCGCGCATCGCGCGGGTGAAGAATCGCGAATAGAGCAGGTGAAGGATCGCGTGCTCTACCCCGCCGATATACTGGTCGACGGGCAGCCAGCGATCGACCGCCGCCTTCGTCACCGGCTCGCCGGCGCGCGGGCTGCAGAAGCGCGCGTAGTACCAGGACGAATCGACGAAGGTGTCGAATGTGTCGGTCTCGCGCCGCGCGGGCTTGCCGCAGGACGGGCAGGCGACGTGCTTCCAGGTCGGGTGATGGTCGAGCGGATTGCCCGGCCGGTCGAAGCTGACATCGTCGGGCAGCTTCACCGGCAGGTCGGCCTCGGGCACCGGCACGGTGCCGCAGCTGGCGCAGTGGATGACCGGGATCGGGCAGCCCCAGTAGCGCTGGCGGCTGACCAGCCAGTCGCGCAGCCGGTACTGCGTCGTGCCGCGGCCGGCGCCGAGCGCCTCCAGCCGCGCGATCACCCGCGCCTTGGCCGCGGGCACGTCGAGCCCGTCGAGGAACTGCGAGTTCATCAGCGTGCCGTCGCCGACATAGGCAACGTCGCCAACCTTGAACGCCGCCGCGTCCTGATCGTGCGGCTTCACCACCTCGATCACCGGCAAGCCGTATTTGCGGACGAAATCGAGGTCGCGCTGGTC
>JBIKXN010000430.1:0-3494 GCA_044355765.1 Alphaproteobacteria bacterium | reverse complement strand
CCGTCGGCGCCGATCCATGCGATCAGCTTCGGCGGATCGTCGAGAGCGCGCCGCTGAAATTCGGTCCGCTCGCCACCAGCGACTACGCGACCCTGTTCGAGTCCTGGCGCGCCGGCGAGACCTTGCCGGGCTTCGATTCGTGCTGGGTGGACGACCTGTCGCGCGCGTTCTGGTGCCTGCATCGCGCGCCGGGAGTGCCCGAGGCCGGCAGCGTCGCCGCCGCGATGGCCGATCGTCTCGACGCCTGCTGGCCCGGTGCGCCGACGCGTCAGGAGGTCGAGACCGGAGACGACGGATTCATGCGGCTGATCCAGGACTGGTATCCGGCGCCGGAACGGCGCATCCGCCTCGTTCACCGGCGCCCCCGCTCTGGACCGGGGCTGAGCGCCGTCTTCGTGTATTTCTATTGACGCGCCATGCTCACAGCTTGCCCGGCGACAACGTCGCCAGCTTCGCCGTCGCTTCGGCGATCTCGGCCGGGGTGAGGCGTCGCGAAAGGTCGGCGATGATCTTGGCCGCCTCGGTCTTCATGCTGCCCTCCACCTTGCGCTCGACGAAGGCGGCGCTGGCATAGGCGTCGATCAGCGCGCTGCGCTTTGGATCGCGCTCGCGCAATATGTCGCGCGCCCGGCTCATCAGCGCCATCGGCTCGGCGGTGGAGGCGGCGCGCTCACGCCATCTGTCCGCGGCGACCTCGTCGATCGCCGTCCCGATCCCCGCCTCGAGCCGGTCCGCGAGCAGCGCCTGGGCGCGCGGATCGCCGCGCTCCGCGGCACGCCGTACCCAGTCGGTCGCCGCCGCGCGATCGCGTGGCTGGCCGATCCCTTCGTCGTGGAGGCGCGCGAGGCTCATGATCGCGGGCACATAGCCGTTCTCGGCCGACCGGTTCAGCCATTGCTGCGCCCGCTGCTTGTCGACCGGAACGCCGTCGCCCCGCGCGAAGGCCTCGGCCAGGACGAACTGCGCCTGGGCATGGCCACGCGACGCGGCCAGGTTGTACCAGCGCATAGCCTCCTTGATGTCGCGCGCGATCGGCGGGCGGCCGATCAGCGACAGGTTTCCCATCAGGAACTGGGCGCGCGGATCGCCGGCCTGCGCGGCCGGCAGGCCGGTCAGATAGGCCTGCGCGAAATTGCCGCGCCGGAAATAGGCATCCGCGAGCTCGAAGCCCTGCAAAGGCGTCTGCGCCCCGGCGGCGGCGGCCGACGCCAGGACCCAGACCGCGGTCAGGATGGACAACACGCGCATGACATCTCCCTACACACGCGGCCGCAAAGAAATCCTTAACCGGAACGTCGCCAGGGACGCCTTACGCCCGCGCCGCCCAGGCCTCGATCTCGATCCGGTAATCCGGGCTTGCCAGAGCCCCGACCACCAGGAGGGTCGACGCCGGGCGGTGCGCGCCTAGCGCCGCCTTGCGGACCGCCCGGCTGTCCGGGATATCGGCCGCATCGATCAGATATGTGTTCACGCGCACCAGATCGGTCAAGCCCATCCCGGCGGCTTCGAGGATCGCCCGGATATTGCTCCAGACCAGTTCCGCCTGGCTGCGGATGTCGGGCCCGACCGCGCCCGAACGGTCGATTCCGACCTGGCCGCTGATGTGCAGGATCCGGGCGCCGGGCGGCGTCTCGATGGCGTGGCTGTAGGTCCCCACCGGCGGGGCGATGCTGTCCGGGTTGACGATCTTCATCTGCCTCTCCTCGGCGGTCGCGTCCGCCCCGGCGCGAGAGTCGTTGCGGGGCGGCCCTGCCGCGCCCTATCTAGCAACGCCATGAAGCATCCTGTCCATGTCGTCGGCGGCGGGCTCGCGGGCGCGGAAGCCGCCTGGCAGCTCGCGCGCCAGGACGTTCCCGTCGTTCTCCACGAGATGCGGCCGCATCGCCGCACCGAAGCGCATGCGACCGACGACCTCGCCGAACTGGTCTGCTCCAATTCGCTGCGCTCGGACGACGCCGAGACCAACGCCGTCGGGTTGCTCCATGCCGAGCTTCGCGCGGCGGACTCGCTGGTCATGCGCGCCGCGGACCGCAACCAGGTGCCGGCGGGGTCGGCGCTGGCGGTCGACCGGGTCGGCTTCGCGGCAGCGGTGACCGAAGTCCTCACCGGCCATCCCAATGTGACCATCAGCCGCGGCGAAGTGCAGGGCCTGCCGCCCGCGGACTGGGACAGCGTCATCGTCGCGACCGGCCCCCTCACCTCGCCCGCGCTCGCCGCGGCGATCCGCGACGTCACCGGCGCCGACGCGCTGGCGTTCTTCGACGCGATCGCCCCGATCGTGCACCGCGACAGCATCGATTTCGACATCGCCTGGATGCAGTCGCGCTGGGACAAGGCCGGCCCCGGCGGCGACGTCGCGGCATACGTCAACTGCCCGCTCGAGAAGCAGGGCTATCGCGACTTCGTCGAAGCGCTGCTCGCCGGCGACAAGACGGAGTTCAAGGACTGGGAGGCGAGCACGCCCTATTTCGAGGGCTGCCTGCCGATCGAGGTGATGGCGGCGCGCGGCCCCGACACCTTGCGTTTCGGTCCGATGAAGCCGGTCGGTCTCGTCGATCCGCGCAGCGGCCGCAGGCCCTATGCGGTCGTCCAGCTGCGCCAGGACAACGCGCTCGGCACGCTGTTCAACATCGTCGGGTTCCAGACCAAGCTGCGGCATGCCGAGCAGGTACGCGTGTTCCGGACCATTCCTGGCCTCGCCCAGGCCGAATTCGCGCGGCTGGGCGGGCTGCACCGCAACACATTCATCAACGCGCCGCGGCTTCTCGACGCCTCGCTGCGGCTCAAGGCGATGGAGCGCCTGCGCTTCGCGGGCCAGATCACCGGCGTCGAAGGCTATGTCGAGAGCGCCGCGATCGGTCTGCTCGCCGGGCGGTTCGCGGCCGCCGAGCGGCGCGGTGCGACGGCGATTGCGCCTCCGCCCGATACCGCGCTCGGCGCCCTGCTCGGCCATGTCACCGGCGGCGCCGACAGCGCGACGTTCCAGCCGATGAATTGCAATTTCGGGCTGTTCCCGCCGCTGCCCGAAGACGCCATGCGCGACGCCAAGGGCCGTCCGTCGGTGCGCGGCATGGATCGGCGCCGCCTGCTCACGGCGCGTGCGCGCGCCTCGCTGCCCGCCTGGCTCGCGGCCACGGGCTGAGCCGGTTCACCAGCGGCGCGCCAGCCAGGCGACGGCGAGCCGCAGGGCCGCGGCGTGCATCGGCGCGGCCAGCATCGGGGCGAAAACGTCGTTGTCCGCACGCGCGATGCGGCGCAGATGGGCCCGCCCAAGAACCCGCAACCCGCCGAGCCCGAGCCCGAGCGCGCCCGCTTCGGCCCGGCCCACGGAGGCGAAGGCATCGCGCGCGAGGCCGGAAATCTCGGCTACGGCCGCGGCACCGCCGGACCCGGGGCGCCCCGCCAGCCAAGCCTCGCGATCGACGCCGTGGCGTTCCAGGCTCGCCTCGGGCAGCGGGCACCAGCGGCGCTGCGCCAGTTGCGGCGCCGCCAGC
>JBIKXN010000060.1:0-11661 GCA_044355765.1 Alphaproteobacteria bacterium | reverse complement strand
GGCGCGGTAATGCGAGACCGCATTGCGCATGAGCCGCGTCGGGCCGAGGACGTTGGTGCGCCACTGGCGGTCCCAGGAATCATCCCAGACCTCGGCGGGATCCTCGATGCCGCCCTTGTCGAGCAGGATCGCTGCGTTGAGCACGGCGCAGTGGACCCGTCCCCGCCACGCCGCGGCGCGATCCCAGAGCGTGTCCATCGCCGCGGGATCTGCCTGGTCGGCGGCAAGCAGCAGCTTGCGGTCGTCCGGGATCCGCGCGGCGGCGCGCGCCGCGCCCTCTGAATCGATGCCGTAATGCACGACGACATGCGCGCCGGCGTCGCCCAGCGCCGCGACCGCCGCCGCGCCGATACCCTTCGAGCCGCCCGTCACCAGCACGACCTTGCCGTCCAGATCGCCCGCCATGGGTTTCATCCTCCGTGTGTCCGCACGATGGCGAAACCGGCGCCGCGGATCTAGCGCAAACTGCGCGCGGCTCCTCTTGTGGCAGGCACGAAGTCGTGTAGGCTCGCACGCCAAAAGGGGAGGCGGGCTTCGACATGACTATGGTTCTGGACTGGCTTGATCGCCTGAACCGCGCGGTCTATTTCCTCGTCGGGGCGTTGCTCGCGAGCATCGCCGTGGTCGTGCTCATCCAGGTCGCGGTGCGTTTCGTGCTCACCGCTGCCGGGATCAACGTCGTCGCGCCTTGGACCGAGGAACTCGCGCGCTACCTGCTGGTGTGGATGATCTTCCTCGGCGCGGCGGTCGGCTGCCGGAAGATGCAACTCATCGCGCTCACCTTCGTGATCGGCTGGGTCCCGCCCGTGCTCGGGCGCGCGGCGCGGCTGGTGGCGCTGGCGCTGTGCCTCTGGTTCTTCGCGATCCTGGTCTATCACGGATGGCAGTTCGTGCAGATCATCGGCCGTACCGAGCTGAGCCCGGTGATGCAGATCAGCAAGAACTGGATCTTCTGGGCGATGCCGGTGGGCGCGACGCTGATGTTCGTCAACACGCTGGCTTTCGTCGCCGAGGCGATGCTGCCCGGCGGCGACCTGCGCGCGACCGGTTCGCTCGGCGCGACGGAGTGACGCCATGCTGACCCTGCTGCTGGGGCTGCTCGGCCTCTTCGCCCTGTCGGTGCCGATCGCCTTCGCGCTGGGCATCGCGACGATGCCCTATTTCTTCGAGCGCAACTTGCCGCTGATCGCGATCCCGCAGGTGGTGTTCGACTCGCTCGACAGCTTCGTGCTGCTGGCGGTGCCGCTCTACGTGCTCGCCGGGCGCCTGATGATGACGGGCGGCGTGGCGCGGCGGCTGGTCGATTTCGCGGTGTCGCTGGTCGGCGTTCTGCGCGGGGGGCTGGCGGCCGCAACCGTCCTGACCTCGATGCTGTTCGCGACCATCTCGGGATCCTCCGCGGCGACCGCGGCGGCGATCGGATCGACGCTGATCCCGGAGATGGAGAAGAACCGCTACCCGCGTCCCTTCGCGGCGGCCGTAGTGGCGTCCTCGGGCGAGCTGGGCGTGATCATCCCGCCCTCGGTGCCGATGGTCATCTACGCGGTGATCGTCGGCGTGTCGATCACCGACCTGTTCATCGCGGGTATCCTGCCGGGGGTGCTGATCGGCTGTTCGCTGATCCTGGCGATCGTGATCGTCTCGTCGCGCGCCGGCTACGGCACGCGCCAGCCCTTCGCGCTCGGCGCCTATCTGCGCGGCATCGCGACGGCGGCGCGGCGCGCCAGCCTGTCGCTGCTGATGCCCTTCCTGATCCTGGGCGGCATCTATGGCGGGCTGTTCACGCCTACCGAGGCGGCCGTCGTCGCGGTCGCGTACGCGCTGGTGCTGGGCTGTCTGATCTATCGCGAGATCCCGCTGCGCGACCTGCCGCGGATCTTCGCCGACTCCGCGCTGACCTCGGCGGTCGTGATGGTCATCGTCGGCTTCGCGTTCATCTTCGCCTATGCGATGGCGCTGATGCGGGCGCCGCAGCAGATCGCCGCCGTCATCAAGGGTTTCTCGGCCGATCCGCATGTGTTCCTGCTGATCGTCAACCTGTTCCTGTTCGTCGTCGGCATGTTCATGGAGACCTTCGCGGCGCTGATCATCCTCGCCCCGGTGCTCGCCCCGGTCGCCGAGCAGCTGGGCATCGATCCCGTGCATTTCGGGCTCGTGATGATCGTCAACCTGGCGATCGGCATGGTCACGCCGCCGGTCGGCGTGAACCTTTTCGTCGCCTGCGGCATCGCCAACGTGACGATGGAACAATTGATGCGGCCGCTGCTGGTCTTTCTGGTCGTGCTCGTGGGCAATATGTTTATCATCACTTATGTGCCATGGCTGAGCCTGGCGCTGTTACGCTGAAACATCACAGGGAGAAACGACGATGCGGATACTGGCAATGACGATGGCGCTGTTCACCGGCGTCGCGGCCTGGGCGGGCGCCGCGCAGGCGCAGACCGAGATCACGATCGGCCACGTCCTGAGCGAGAAGAGCTTCTATCAGGCCGCCGGGCTCAAGTTCAAAGAGCTGGTGGAGGCGCGCTCCAACGGCCGCGTCAAGGTCAACGTCCAGTGCTGCGCCGCGCTCGGCAACGAGGGGCGCATCATCCAGTCCGTGCGCACCGGCGTGATCGATGCGGGCTTCTTCGGCCTCGGATCGCTCGAATCGACGATCCCCGAGTACCGCGTGCTGTCGCTGCCGCATCTGTTCGACAACCGCGAACAGGCCGAGCGCATCCTGCGCGGCGCGATGGGCGAGCGGCTGCTCAAGCTCGTCGAGCCGCACGGCCTGGTCGGCCTCGCCTTCGGCGGCATCTTCGAGCGCCACATCGCCACCCGCGACCGGGCGATCGCCACGCCGGCCGATCTCAAGGGGCTGAAGATCCGCGTCCTGCAGACGCCGGGCTGGGTCCAGGCCTATACGGCGGTCGGCGCGCAGCCGACACCGATGGCCTATGGCGAGGTGTTCCTGGCGATGCAGAACGGCGTCGTTGATGCGATCGAGGTCTCGCCGGACGCGATGCTCGCGGACCGGTTCCTCGAGGTCTCCAAGCATTACGCGCTCACGCGCTTCCACCAGTCGACGACGCTGTTCGCCTATTCGCAGGCGAAGTTCAACGCGTTGCCGGCCGATGTGCAGGCGCTGATCCGCAGCGTGACGCCCGAGGCCGTCGCCGCCGGGCTCAAGTTCCACAACGACCTCGGCGAGGAAGGGCTCAAGGCCGTGCGCGCGCGCGGCATCACCGTCACCGAGCCGGCCATCGGTCCGTTCCGTGAGGCCTCGCGTCCGAGCTGGGACGTCATCCTCCGGGATGCCGGCCCGAACGGCCGCGCGCTGGCCAGCGAGATCGAGGCCGCGCGCCGCGCCTCGAACTGACGCCAAGCACGGCGGGCGCGCGGCGATCGCGCGCCCGCCGGAGCCGCCCCGGGCCGCGATTGCCGGACCGGGCGCAGCCTCTAGATTCGCGGCATGCGCCGCGACCTTTCCAGCACCGCCCGGCACGCCCCGCGCATCGGGCTGATCGTCAATCCCGTGGCCGGGCTCGGCGGGGCCGTCGCTCTCAAGGGCAGCGATGGCGCAGCGCGTCAGGCGCTGGCGCGCGCCCGCGGCGCCGCACCGGCCGCCGCCGCACGGACCGCCCGCGCGCTCGCCGCCCTGGTCCGCGCTGGCATGCGCGCCGAACTTCTCGTGGCGCCCGGCGCGATGGGCGCAGGCCCCGCCGCCGCCGCGGGCGTCGCCGCGCGCAGCATCGGCCGGATCGGCGCGACGACGACCGGCGCCGACACCACGCGAATCGCCGCCGAGATGGCTGCGGCCGGCGCAGGGCTGATCCTGTTCGCGGGCGGCGACGGCACGGCGCGCGACGTCGCCGCCGGGGCGGGCGACGCCGCGATCCTGGGAATACCCTGCGGGGTGAAGATGCATTCTGCGGTGTTCGCGGTCTCGCCCGAAGCGGCGGGCGAGATCGCCGCGCTTTGCGCCGCCGATCCGCGGGCGACGACGTGGCAGGATGCCGACGTCATGGACATCGACGAGGACCTGCTGGCGCAGGGCGCGGTCGCCGTCCGGCTGCATGCCGTCGCGCGCGCGCCGGCTGCGCATGGCGCGATGCAGCGCGCGAAGGCGCCGTCGCGGCCGCCGGACGATGCCGCGCTCGAGGCGCTGGCGGACGAGATCGTGCGCGAGATGCCCGCCGGACAGCTCCATCTGCTCGGCTGCGGCGCGACGCTGCGCAAGGTCAAGCGTCGGCTGGGCGGCGAGGGGACGCTGCTGGGCGTCGACGTCGCCCTGGATGGCCGGCTGATCGCCATCGACGCCGATGCCGCCACGCTCGAACGCCTGGCCGCGGGGGCGCCGGCGCGCATCGTGCTGGGGGTGACCGGCGGGCAGGGGTTCCTGCTCGGCCGCGGCAACCAGCAGATCTCGGCCGCGCTGCTGCGGCGCGTCGGCCGCGAAAACCTGGTCGTCCTGTGCGGCGCGCGCAAGCTGCTCGAGCTGGACCCGCCGGTGCTGCGCGTCGATACCGGCGATCCGGCGCTCGATCGCGCGCTGTGCGGCTATATCCGCGTGCGCACGGCGCCGGGACAAAGCATGATGATGCGGATCGCTGCCTGAGCGCGGCGACGGCGAGGCGCATAGCGAGGGAGGACAGGACCGTGACGCGAACAGCCGGAGGCGCGAAGGGCGCGCATCCCTACATGGCCAATTCGCTGCCGTCGCTGAAGGCGGCGATGCTGAAGGAGATCGGCGCGCCCTCGATCGAGGCCCTGTTCGCGCAGATCCCGCGCGATCACCGCGTCAAGGGCCGGCTCGACCTGCCCGACGGGATCCGGTCGGAGGCCGAGCTCCGGCGCCATCTGCTGGCGCTTCTGCGGCGCAACCAGACATGCGAGGAGACGCTGTCCTTTCTCGGCGCCGGCATCTGGCAGCATCATGTCCCGGCGATCTGCGACGAGATCGGCACGCGCTCGGAATTCCTGACCTCGGTCTGGGGCACGGCGATGTCCGACCATGGCCGCAACCAGGCGTGGTTCGAGTTCTGCTCGCAGCTGGGCGAACTGGTCGGCATGGAGTTCGTCGGACTGCCCGTCTATTCCTGGGGCTGCGCCGCCGGCAACGCGCTGCGCATGGCAGCGCGCATGACCGGCCGGCGCGAAGTGCTGGTGCCGGCCTGGATGTGCCCGGAGCGGCTGGCGGTCATCCGCCAGTACTGCCAGCCCCCGGAGATGGAAGGCCATATCGCGGTGGTGACCGTGGGCCATGACCGGCGGACCGGCCGGCTCGATCTCGCCGACCTGAAACGCAAGCTCTCGGCGCGCACCGCGGCCGTCTATTTCGAGAACCCGGCCTATCTCGGCGTGATCGAGGCCGATGGCGCGAAGATCGCGCGGATGGCGCGCGCCGCCGGCGCGGAGACCGTGGTCGGCGTCGACCCGGTGTCGCTCGGCATCCTCGCTCCGCCCGCCGATTATGGCGCCGACATCGTCGTCGGCACGACGCAGACGCTGGGCGCGCATATGAGCGCGGGCGGCGGGGCCGGCGGCTTCATCGCCTCGCGCGACGAGGAACGCTACGCGCGCGAGTATCCGACGCTGAACGTCTCGATCACCGGGACGACCCGGCCGGGCGAGGTCGGTTTCGGACTGACGCTGTTCCACCAGTCCTCGTACGGCATGCGCGACCAGGGCAAGGACTGGACCGGCAATTCGGTCTACCTGACCGCGATCCAGAACGCCGTGTATATGAGCCTGCTCGGGCCCGAAGGGTTCCGCGAGCTCGGCGAACTGATCGTGTCGCGGGCGCATTACGCGGCGCGCGCCGTCGGCGCGATCCGCGGCGTGTCGGTGCGCTATCCCTCCGGGTTCTTCAAGGAGTTCGTCGCCGACTTCTCGCGTACCGGCAAGACCGTGAAGGCCATCAACAAGGCGCTGCTCAAGCGCGGCATCTTCGGCGGCAAGGACCTTTCCGCCGAGGTTCCGGGCCATGCCGGCTGCGCGCTGTTCGCCGTGACCGAGGTCCATGGCCAGGCCGATATCGACCGGCTGGCCGCCGCCCTGAAGGAGATCGTGCGATGACCGCGCCCGAGCCGAAGGAAGTCCACCAGGCCCGCTGGAACGAGCCGGTGGTGATGGAGATGGGATATCCGGGGCGACGCGGCGCGGTCTTCCCCGCCCCCGAACCCGGCGTCGCCAAGGCCGTGGGCAAGGCGCGCGCGCTGGTGCCCGCGGCGATGCGCCGGCGGACGAAGCCGGCGCTGCCGGAGATGACCGAACCCGATGTGCTGCGCCACTATCTGCACCTGTCGCAGATGGTGCACGGGATGATGGGCGTGAACCTCTTCGGCACGTGCACGATGAAATACAACCCGCGCATCTCGACGCATCTGACGCTGCGCCCCGAGGTCGCCGCCATCCATCCGCACCAGCCCGCGGAGACGATGCAGGGGCTGCTGGCGATCGTGCATGGGTTCGACATGATCCTGCGCGCCCTGTCCGGCATGGACCAGTTCGTGTTCCAGGGAGCGGGCGGCGCGCACGCCGCCTATACCCAGACCGCCATCACGCGCGCCTATTTCGCGGCCCGGGGCGAGCTCGACCGGCGCACCGAGGTGATCTCGACCATCCAGACCCATCCCTGCAACCAGGCGACGGCGGCGACCGCGGGGTTCCGCGTCATCACGCTGCCGCTGGAGGAGAACGGCTATCCTTCGGTGGACGCGCTCAAGGCCGCGCTGTCCGATCGCACCGCGGCGCTGATGGTCAACAACCCGGACGACATGGGCGTCTACAACCCGGCGATCAAGGAATGGGTCAGGCTGGTGAAGCAGGCCGGCGGACTCGCCTTCTACGATCACGCCAATTTCAACGGGGTGATGAGCAAGATCCGCGCGCGCGACCTCGGCTTCGACGCGTGCATGTTCATGCTGCACAAGACCTTCGGCGGCCCGAAGGGCGGTGGCGGTCCCGCGGTCGGCGCCTATGGTTGCAGCGCGGAGCTGGCGCCGTTCCTGCCGCGGCCGGTGGTCGTCCAGGATCCCGCCTCGGGCCTGTTCCGCCTCGATCACGACCGCCCGCTCAGCATCGGCAAGGTGCGCGAGTTCATGGGCAATCTGCAGATCGTCTTCTACGCCTATGCCTGGGCCCGGGCGATGGGCGGCGACGGCATCGCCGAGGCGTCGGATCTCGCGGTGCTCGCGAACAACTACATGGAGAAGAAGCTGCTGGCGATCGACGGCGTGGAGAAGTCGCATCCCCACCTGCCCGGCTATCGCATGGAGATGACGCGCTACGGTCTTGGGCCGCTCAAGCGCGAAACCGGCATCGGCGTGGTCGAGATCGGCGCGCGGATGACCGATTACGGCGTCGACAGCCCATGGCTCAGCCACGAACCCTGGAGCGTGCCCGAGCCCTTCACGCCCGAACCCGGCGAATTGTGGTCGAAGGAGGATATCGACTACTGGATCGCCGCGCTCGCCAAGGCGGTCGCCGAGGCGCGCAGCGACCCCGAGCTGGTGCGCAACGCGCCGCACAACGCCGCCATACATCCGCTCAAGGGCGAGAAGCTCGACGACCCCGCGCATTGGGCGACGACATGGCGCGCGTACCGTCGCAAGCGCGCGGCCGCGGCGAAGCGGCGCGGCGGGAGCGGCGCATGACGCCGCAAGCCGATCCGCCGCATCGCTGGCCCGAGAAGCGCTGGCGCGACGTCGTCGGGCGGGTGCGGGCCGGGCGCCGGCTGCGGCCGCGCAGCTGGCCCGGCGGCAAGCGCGTCGCGGTCGCGCTGTCCTTCGACGCCGATCACGAGACGTTCGAGCTGGGGCAGGGCGGAACGGCGACCGGCAGGCTGGCCTGGGGCGAGTTCGGCCGCCGCGTCGGCGTGCCGCGCATCCTCGACCTGCTGGCACGCCATGGCGTACCGGCGTCGTTCTTCGTGCCCGCGGTGACGGCGCTGATCGATCCGACCGAGGTGACGCGCATCGCCGCGGGGGGCCACGAGATCGGCGTCCATGGCTGGATCCACGAGAACAACTCGCTGCTCGACATCGATACCGAGCGCGAGCTGATGCTGCGTGCCCGCGACACGCTCGAGCGCCTGTCCGGGCGCCGCCCGGTCGGATTCCGCTCGGCCAACTGGGATCTGGGGCCGGGCACGATCCCGCTCGTGCGCGAACTCGGCTTCGCCTACGACTCCTCGCTGATGGCCGACGAGGAACCCTACGAGTTGCTGATCGACGGCGTCCCCAGCGGCATCGCCGAGATCCCGGTCGAGTGGCTGCGCGACGACGCGGTCTATTTCATGTTCAACCGCAATCCGGCGACGCGGCCTTATGCGGCGCCCGCCGACGTGCTCGACATATTCCTGCGCGAATTCCACGCCGCGCGCGCCGACGGCAGCGTCTTCCAGCTGGTGATGCATCCCTTCGTCATCGGCTATCGCTCGCGCATCTGGATCCTCGACGAGGTCATCCGCGCGGCGCTGGCGACGGGCGACGCGTGGTTCGCGACCCACGAACAGGTGGCCGCGCACGCGCTCGCCCATGCCGAGCCCGGAGGACAGCCGCCGCAGCCATGACCGGCGCGTCCTTCTTCTTCGAGGGCGAAGCGATCGCGTTCCGCCCCGGCCAGAGCGTCGCCGCCGCGCTGGCCGCCGCATGCCGGATGGAATTGCGCGCGGCGGGCGACGGCGCCGCGCGCGGCGTGTTCTGCGGCATGGGCATCTGCCAGGACTGCGTCGTCGCCATCGATGGGCTGGCGGGCCAGCGCGCATGCCTGACGGCGGCGCGCGCGGGGGCCGATATTCGCCGCCAGGGCTTTCCCAGTCCGGCGCCCGCGCCCGCTCCGGTCGCCGCGCTGTCCTATGCCGACCTGCCGCGCGAGGTGGCCGACGTTCTCGTCGTCGGCGGCGGCGCTGGCGGTCTGACCGCCGCCGCCGCGCTCGCGCGCGCCGGGCTTTCGGTGGTGCTGCTCGACGAGCGCAAGGTCGCGGGCGGGCAATACTACAAGCAGCCCGCGGCGGCGCTGGGCGCCGCGCCGCTCGACCGCCAGCAGGCCGATGGCGCGGCGCTGGTCGCCGAGGCCGTCGCGGCCGGCGCCGATCTGCGCGCGGGCGTCGAGGCCTGGGGCCCGGCCGAGCCGCATGCGGGGATGGCGGGCGTGCTGGCGACCGGACCGGCGGGCACGCGCGCGATCCATGGCCGGCGTCTGGTGATCGCCGCCGGCGCCTATGAGCGGCCGCTGATGGTGCCGGGCTGGACGCTGCCCGGGGTGATGACCGTCGGCGCGCTGCAAACTCTCTGGCGCAGCGATCGCACGCTCGCCGGACGGCGCATCCTGCTGGCCGCCAACGGGCCGCTCGCGCTGCAGGTCGCCTGCGAGGCGCGCGCCGCCGGTGCGAGTCATGTCGCGCTCGCCGAGGCGGCCGACGCCGTGTCTCCGGTGCGGCTCGCGGCGTTGCTGCGGATGGCCGCGGCCAGTCCGGGGCTCGCCGCGACGGGGCTCGGCCTGCTCGCGCGCGCCGCCGTCTCCGGTATCCGCCTGCGCTTCGGCCGCGTGCTGCGCCGCGTCCGCGCGGTGGATGGCGGGCTCTGCGCCGAGATCGCCGCGCGGGACGGCACGCGCGCCGAGGAATTCGCCGTCGACATCGTCGCGATGGGCTATGGCTTCCATCCCGCGGCGGAGCTGTTGCGGGCTCTCGGCGCCGCGCAGGACGCCGATCCGCGCGACGGCGGTCTGCGCACGCGCCGCGACGCCACCTGCGAGACCAGTCAGCCGGGCCTCTACGCCGTCGGCGACTGCGCTGGACCGGGCGGTGCGCCGGCCGCGCGCGCCGAAGGCGTGATCGCGGCCGCGGCGATCGCCGCCGGGCTCGGCGCCGGCGATGCCGCGCTTGCCGCAGCCGCGGCGCAGGCACGCCGCGCGCTGGCGCGCCATCGGCGTTTCCAGGCCGCGCTGTGGGATCTCTATGCGGCGCCGTGGCCGGGATTGTCGTTCGCCGAGGACACGACCCTGGTCTGCCGCTGCGAGAACGTGACGCGCGCCGCGCTCGACGCCGCGATCGCGGAGGGCGGTGGCATCGGCTCGGTCAAGCGTCGCACGCGCTGCGGCATGGGCGCTTGCCAGGGCCGCTATTGCGGTCCGGCGCTGGCGCGTCGCGTCGCCGAGGCGCGCGGCGCGGCGCTGTCGGAGGACGGGTATTTCGCGCCGCGCTTTCCGACCAAGCCGGTGCGCATCGCCGACATCGTGGGCGGCGTGCGCAAGGGCTGAGCCGCGGCGCTCAGCGCCCGGCGATCAGGAAAGGATCGAGATCGACCTCGGGCGCGCGGCCGAGGACGAGATCGGCGATCGCGCGCCCGACCACCGGCCCGGCCGTGAACCCCATCCACGGGAAGAAGCAGAGGAAGAAGCCGGGCGCGCGCGGCGCTTCGCCGAGCAGCGGCTTCCAGTCGGCCGTGCCGTTGACGATCGCCGCCCAGGTGCGCAGCAGCCGCACCTCGGCGAGCCCGGGGACCACCGCGACCGCGACCTTCATGTTGTCGACCAGCGAGCGCATGTCGGCGACCGGGCGTCCGCGCGCGTCGAGCCGCGCGTCCCAGCCGCCGCCGATCAGGATGCTGCCCTTGCGGTTCTGCTTTACCGAGAGCTTCTCGCCGGCGGCGTAGAGAAGATGGCGCACCAGCGGCGCCGTTGGCTCGGTGACGCTGGTCTGGATCGGAAAGGCCTCGATGGGCAGGTCGAGCCCGACCATGCGCGCGATCGCGCCGGCCTCGGCGCCGGCGCAGTCGACGACGCGGCGCGCCCGGATCGGGCCGCGCGAGGTGGCGACGTCGTAGCCGCCGCCAGGGCGCGGTGCGAGACCGGTCAGCGCGGTGCCGGTCGAGACCACCGCGCCGCGCCGGATGGCGGCGCGCAGGATGGCGGGGACCGCGATCAGCGGGTTCGCCTTGCCCTCGACGGGATAGCGCACACCGCCGATGGCCCGCGGGCTGACATAGGGCGCCACGGCGCCGAGATCCGCGCGCGACAGGATCTCGCCGGCCAGCCCTTGCGTCGCCTCGATGGCGGCTTTGCGCACGAGGCCGCGCATCTGGGCCTCGTCGAAGGCGAGCACGAGCCCGCCGGGCGTGTCGACCTCGAGATCGACGCCGATCTCCGCTCCGAGGCCGCGCCACAGCGCGATCGACGCGAGCATCAGGCGGACGGTCGGCGCGAAGGTCCTGGTCCACGCCTCCCCATACGTGGTGAAGGGTTCGTTCGGGATCTGCGCGTGGATCGACCCGGAATTGGCGCCGGAAGCCTGGGCGTTGACATCGCCACGTTCGATCAGCAAAGGCGCGACGCCGGCATCGGCCAGCCGCAGCGCCACCATCGCGCCCGCCAGGCCGCCGCCGACGATCAGGACGTCGGCGCTGCGCGGGGCATCCCAGCCTGGGGCGGGATCCGCGGGCATCGGCGGGGCGGTGGTCACGTATCGTCCCTCATGCGCTCGGGTTCCGGATGACGCGCGCCGCGCGCGCCACGGCAGGATGATGCTGCAACCGCGGCGCCCGCGCCACCGGCGTCCGTCCGGTCGTGCCGGCCGCCGGACCATGCTGCTTGAAACGCCGCGCGGGCTTCGCGCAAACTCCCGGTCAGTCGTCGCGCGCCGCCGGAGCGGCGCCGTTCTCCGGGAGGATCAGA
>JBIKXN010000059.1:0-11665 GCA_044355765.1 Alphaproteobacteria bacterium | reverse complement strand
GCGGGCCAGCCCATCGAAGCGGTCCGAGAAAACGGCGAGGCCGTCGACGTGCCATCGGACATGCTGGGCCGCGGCGAGCATTTCGCCCTGACGGTCGCAGGCGACTCGATGATCGAGGCCGGCATCCACGACGGCGACACCGCGGTGGTCCGCCGCGCGGAAGCGGCAGAGAACGGCGACATCGTGGTCGCGCTCATCGACAATGCCGAGGTCACGCTGAAGCGTCTGCGCCGGCGCGGCGCCTCGATCGCGCTCGAACCCGCCAACCGCGCCTATGAAACGCGCATCTTCGGACCCGACCGGGTGCGGATCCAGGGTCGTCTCGTCGGCCTCATGCGCCGCTACTGATCCCGGGCGGTGTCGGGCTGCGCGGCGGACAGGCGACTTCCCCAGGGACGAAGCGCGCGGCGATCGGCGGCATGGAGGATTGAGACATCGCCGTCCGGCAGCAGGACGATCTCGGTCCCGCCGCCGCGCATGATCTCGGCGCGTTCGACGATCCGCAGCGGCGCCTGACAATCCCGCCACACCGTGAGCGTCGTCACCAGCAGCGTCGCATGATCGCAGGCGGCGGCGAGGCCACGGGGCGCCACGACGATCGCGGCGAGATGCCCCGGCCGCTCGATCCAGCATGCCGCCGCGTCGCAGACCAGTCCTGACGCCGCGGCGCCCGGCGCGGGCCAGGGCGCCGCGCGCTCGACGCCGGCGCGGCGCAGCCAGGTGTCGCGCGCCATCTGGATGTTTCCGGTCCCCACGAGCGCCAGTCCGCCGTCGTCCAGACGAACGCCGACGAGCCGGGCATCGGCGCTGACCCGGATATCCGGCAGCGTCGCGAGCCATGGCGTCGCCAGGCCCAGCGCGATCGCGGCCAGACCGCCAAGCCGCAACCAGCTGCGCCACAGCGCGAGCCAAAGGCCACCTGCCGTAACCAGACCGAAACCCCAATCCGGCATCACCGGCACCGGCCGCGTCGCGCCGGGCCAGGCCGCGACCGCATGTCCGATGGCGACGACGACCTCGTTGCCGAGATTCATCGCCGCGAGCGGCCATGCCGCCAGACCGACGGGCAGCAGCAAGAACACCAGGACCGCGGCTGGCATCACCAGCGCGGAGGTCAGCGGCACGGCGATCAGGTTGGCGGCGATCGAATAGAACGCCACGCGATTGAAATGGAACATCGCGAAGGGCGCGGTCGCCAAGCCCGCGACCAGCGTCGTCGCCAGCGCGCCGGCGACCCAGAGCGCGAGGCGCCCCGGCAGCCCTGCCCCCTCGCGCCAGCGGCGCAGCGTCGGCGCGATCGCCTCCCAGACCGCGATCAGCGCGACCACCGCGGCGAAGGACATCTGGAAACTCGGGCCGAGCATGGCCTCGGGCGTGGTCACCAGGATGGCGAGCGCCGCCAGCGCCACCAGCCGCATCGACACCGCAGACCGGTCCAGCAGCACCGCCGCCAGCGCGACGCTGCCCATCAGCCAGGCGCGCTGCGTCGGCACGCCGGGCGTCGCGAACAGCATATAGGCGGTGATCGCCAGGATCCCGCCGGCGGCCGCGATCTTCTTCGCCGGCACCCGCAGCGCCAGCGGCGGGATGAGCGCGATGCCGCGCCGGATCGCGAAGAACACGATCCCGGCGACCAGCGCGATGTGCAGCCCCGAGATCGACAGCAGATGGGCCAGCCCGGAATCGCGCATCGCCGCCATCGTGTCGGCGCCGATATGCCCCATCTCGCCGGTGAGCAGAGCCGCGCTCACCTGTCCCGCCGGTCCCGGATCGACGGCGAGAACCCATGCTACCAGACGGGTGCGCGCCGCGTTGAGCGCCAGCCGCCAATCCGACGCGCCATCCGCGCCGGGCACGACGCGTACCGGGCCGCGCGACGAGCCCACCGCGCCGATCCGCTCGAACCAGGCCCAGCGGGCGAAATCATAGGCCCCCGGCGCCGCCGGCGCCGGCGGCGGCAGAAGCGTCGCGCGCAGCGCCACGCGCTGCCCCGGCAAGGGAAGCTCGCCGCCGCCGCCGATCCGGATCCGCACGCGCTCCGGGCGCTGCTCGGAAGCGAGGCCGCGCATCTCCAGCCGATCGACCACGAGGCGCCGCCCATCCGCCCGGATCTCGGCGGCGACGACCCGGCCGGAGATCTCCGCCGGTCCCCAGCGCCTGTCCAGGACCGGCGCCTCGACCAGGCGTGCACGGGTCTGCGCGACGACCCCGCCGGCCGCCGCCAGAGCCAACGCGGCGCAGATCCCCGCGGCGAGGCGGCGGCGCCCGGCGGCAAGACGCAGCGTTACCCAGGCGGCCGAAGCGGCGGATGCCAGCGCGATCGACACCCATGCGGGGGGCTCGCGGCCGAGCGCGAAATAGACCGCGATCCCGACACCGAAGACGACCGGGATCCACAGCACCAGGCGCTGGCGCTCGCGGCGCAGCGCCGCGGCCAGACGCGCGCCCGGCGAGACGAGCGGACAGCCGATCCCGGCCAGGGCGAGCCACAGGGCCGGCCGCGTCATGCGCATGCGTCCGAGACTCCCCCAGGGCGCGTCCCGCGTGGTAACTGCTGCGACGCTATCGGGCGCCGCGCCCGGTCTCAAACGCACCTTCGCATTACCCCCAAGCTCGAGTTCGCCAGATGACCGCTCCCGTCTGCCGCTTCGCGCCCTCGCCAACGGGCTTCCTGCATATCGGCGGTGCGCGCACCGCGCTGTTCAACTGGCTGTTCGCCAGGCACCACGGCGGCTCGTTCCGGTTGCGCATCGAGGACACCGACCGCCAGCGTTCGACGCCCGAGGCCGTGGACGCGATCCTCGCCGGGCTGCGCTGGCTGGAACTCGACTGGGACGGCGAGGTCGTGCACCAGTTCGCGCGCGCCGCCCGCCATGCCGAAGTCGCGCAGGAATTGCTGCGTCAGGGCAAGGCCTATCGCTGCTACTGCTCGGCCGAGGAACTGGAGGAGATGCGCGCCCGCGCCCGCGCCGAGGGCCGCGCGCCGCGCTACGACGGGCGCTGGCGCGACCGCGACCCGTCCGACGCGCCGCCCGGCGTCGCGCCGGCGATCCGCATCAAGGCGCCGCTGACCGGCGAGACGGTGATCCGCGACCGGGTCCAGGGCGACGTCGTGATCCGCAACGACCAGCTCGACGACATGATCCTGCTGCGCAGCGACGGCACGCCCGTCTACATGCTCTCGGTCGTGGTCGACGATTTCGACATGGGCGTGACCCACGTGATCCGCGGCGACGACCATCTCAACAACGCGGCGCGGCAGATGATGGTGATCGAGGCCATGGGCTGGCCGGTGCCGGTCTACGCCCATATCCCGCTCATCCACGGGCCCGACGGCGCCAAGCTGTCCAAGCGTCACGGCGCGCTGGCGGTCGAGGCCTATCGCGACATGGGCTACCTGCCCGAGGCGATGCGCAACTATCTGCTGCGCCTTGGCTGGTCGCATGGCGACGAAGAGATCATCTCGACCGCGCAGGCGATCGGCTGGTTCGACCTCGACGCGGTGGGGCGCTCCGCCGCGCGCTTCGACTTCGCCAAGCTCGGCGCGGTCAACGCCCACTGGATCCGCGCGCGGGACGACGACTCGCTCGCCGACCTCGTCGCCGCGCAGCTGGAGCGCGAGCCGGGCCGGCCGGTCGGCCCCGAAGCCAGGTCGCGCCTGCGCGCCGGAATGCCCGGCCTGAAGCAACGCGCCCGCACGATCGTCGAACTTGCGGAGAGCGCCGAATTCTACTGCCACCGGCGGCCGGTGCCGATCGCCGACAGCGGCCGCAAGCTGCTGTCCACGGACGGCCGCACGCGGCTGCAGGCCTATGCGCAGCGCATCGCCGCGCTGCCCGATTGGACGGCGACGGCGCTCGAAGCCGAGGCGCGCGGCGCCGCGGAGGCCGCCGGCGGGAAGCTGGGCGAGATCGCCCAGCCCGTGCGCGCTGCCCTCACCGGAACAAATGTCTCGCCGCCGATCTTCGAGGTCATGCAGATCCTCGGGCGCGACGAGACGATGGGCCGGATCGGCGACGCGCTGCGCTGACCCTCGTCTGCTGCACCGCAACAGACCCTTTGGCGCGGCGGGGCATTGCCGTTACTATCGCGGCGGGGGAGGGCTTCGCGCCTCGCCCGATCAGCCACGCGCGCACCGGAGCAACCAATGTCCGCAAACGCCAAGCCGTCCATGACGGTCATCGACAACGCCAGCGGCAAGCGCCTCGAGCTGCCGGTCCTCGAGGGCACGATCGGCCCGCGGGTGATGGACATCCGCAAGCTCTACGGCGAGACGGGGCAGTTCACCTACGATCCGGGCTTCACCTCGACCGCGTCGTGCGAGTCGAAGATCACCTATATCGACGGCGACGCGGGCGTCCTGCTCTATCGCGGCTATCCGATCGAGGAACTCGCCGAGCACAGCGACTTCATGGAGGTCTGCTACCTGCTGCTCAAGGGCGATCTGCCGACGGCGGCCGAGAAGACGAAGTTCGAACGCGACATCACGCTCCACACGATGATCCACGAGCAGCTGACCCGCTTCTACCAGGGCTTCAGGCGCGATGCGCATCCGATGGCGGTGTGCTGCGGCGTCGTCGGCGCGCTCTCGGCCTTCTACCACGACAGCCTGAACATCAACGATCCGCACCAGCGCATGATCGCGTCGTATCGGCTGATCGCCAAGCTGCCGACCATCGCGGCGATGGCATACAAGTATTCGATCGGCCAGCCCTTCATGTATCCGAAGAACGCGCTGAACTACGCCGAGAACTTCCTGCACATGACGTTCGGCGTCCCGTGCGAGGAGTACAAGATCAACAAGACGGTCGCGCGGGCGCTCGACAAGCTCTTCATCCTCCACGCCGACCATGAGCAGAACGCCTCGACCTCGACGGTCAGGCTCGCCGGATCGTCGGGCGCCAATCCCTTCGCCTGCATCGCCGCCGGCATCGCGACGCTGTGGGGCCCGGCGCATGGCGGCGCCAACGAGGCGGTGCTGCAGATGCTCACCGAGATCGGGTCCAAGGACCGGATCCCGGAGTTCATCCGCAAGGTGAAGGACAAGTCCGAGGGCGTGCGCCTCATGGGATTCGGTCACCGCGTCTACAAGAACTTCGATCCGCGGGCCCAGGTCATCCGCAAGGCGGCGCACGAGGTCCTCGGCGAGCTGGGCGTAGGCGACGAGCCGCTGCTCGAGATCGCGATGGAGCTCGAGCGGATCGCGCTGCAGGACGAGTATTTCGTCCAGCGCAAGCTCTATCCGAACGTCGATTTCTATTCCGGCATCATCTACCGCGCGATGGGCTTCCCGACCTCGATGTTCACGGCCCTGTTCGCCGTCGCGCGCACGGTCGGCTGGATCGCCCAGTGGAACGAGATGATCGAGGACCCGGCGCAGAAGATCGGCCGCCCGCGCCAGCTCTATACCGGCCACGCCAGCCGTCGCTACGTCCCCATCGCGGCCCGCGGCTGATGCGCGCGGCGCGCGTCCCGCCCGGCAGCCGCGGCACCGGGCGCGCCCCGCGGCGCGCCGCGGGCGCGCCCGCCCGGCGCAGCCGCATCCTGCCGTCGCCCGCGAACGACAATCCGGCGCCGCCGCTGGCCCGGATCGCGCGCGCCGCGGCGCTGGCGATCGGGATCGGCGCGATCGCCTGGGTCGCGGCACGGCTGCTGGCCCCGTGACGCGCAGCGGGCGCGCCCGGTCCGGCACCGCCGCCTAGCGGCGCATCGGGACCAGCCGCGCCGGAACGGAGCCCGCCATGAAACCGATCCGCTGCGCCGTCGTCGGCGCCGGCCATTTCGGCCGCTACCACGCTCAGAAATACGCCGCCATGCCGGACGTCCGGCTGGTCGCCGTCGTCGATGCGGATCCCGCACGCGCGCAATCCATCGCCCGCGAGGTCGGCTGCGCGGCGCATAGCGATCTCGGCGCCGTGCTCGGCGCGATCGACGCCGCCTCGGTCGCGGTTCCCACCGTCGCCCATCATGGCGTGGCGGCGCGCCTGCTCGAGGCCGGCGTCAATGTCCTGATCGAGAAACCGATCGCGGCGACGCTCGCCGAAGCCGACGACCTCGTCGCGATCGCCGCGCGACGCGGCCTGGTCCTGCAGGTCGGCCATCTGCAGCGCTTCCTGCTGCGGCGCATGGAGATCCCGGCGCGCGTCGCCAAGCCGCTCTACGTAGAGGCCTCGCGCATCGCGCCGTTCAAGCCGCGCGGCACCGATGTCGGCGTCGTGCTCGACCTGATGATCCACGATATCGACCTTGTGCAATCGCTCACGTCGGCGCCGCTGGCCAGCGTCGACGCGATCGGCGCGCCGGTCGTCACGACCACGGAGGACATGGTCAATGCGCGGTTGCGCTTCGCCGACGGATGCGTCGCCACGCTGGTCGCCAGCCGGGTCGGCGCCGCCACCGAGCGCCGGCTGCGTATCTATCAACGCGACAGCTACCTGAACGTCGATCTCGCCGCGCGTCGCCTGGTCGAATTGCGGCGCGGCGACGGCCCCGAGCAGGCGCCCGGCCTGCCTGGGCTTGCACGGGCCGAACGCGCCTATCCCGAATCCGACGACCTCGCCGAGCAGATCGCGGACTTCGTCGCCTGCGTGCGCGACGGCCGCCCGCCGCTGGTCGGCGGCGCGGATGGCCGCCGCGCGCTGGAGACGGCGTTGCGCATCCTCGCATCCCTGCGCGACAACCTGCGCGCGGCGGGGCTCGTCTGACGCCTGGATCCGACGCGCGGCGACGGACGAACGCGGCGGCGCATGCCGCTTGGAGCGACCTCTGCTATCGGCGCCTCGCGGCGGCGAGGACCTCGCGCGCGGCGCGATCGGAGGGCGACGCCCCGCCGACGGACAGCCTGGAGCGCAGTTCGCGCAGATCGGCGCGCTGCCGCGCCGCGGCCGGCGTCCCGGCGAGCAGGTCGCAGGCGATGTCGGCGATCGCCTGGGGCGTGCAGCGTTCCTGCAACAGTTCCGGAACCGCCCCGCGTCCGAGCACCAGGTTGGGAAGCGCGACATGCGGCACCCGGATCAGGCGCCGCGCCAGGATCGCCGAGACCGGGCTCGCGCGATAGGCGACCACCATCGGCACCGCGGCCAGTCCGAGTTCCAGCGTCGACGTGCCCGAGATCGTGACCGCGGCGGACGCGAGCGCGACCGCGGACCGCCGGTCGGCCGGCGCGACAACCACGCGGGCATCGACGCCCCAGCCGGCGACCGCGTCGCGCAGCAGCGCCGCGGTCGCGGGAACGGCGGGCAGCAGGAAGACGACGCCAGGGACGCGCGCGGCGATGCGCGCGGCCGCCGCGGCATAGACCGGCAGCATGCGGCGCGCGAGACCCGCGCGGCTGCCGGGAAGCATCAGCAGGACGGGCGCGTCCGCGCCGATGGCGAGGGTCCGGCGCAGATCGCCGGCGATGGGCGGCGGTGCCTCGACGGCAGGATGTCCGACGGCTACCGCCTCGATGCCAAGACTTGCGAAGAACGCGGTCTCGAACGGGAACAAGGCGAGGATACGATCGAACAGCCCCGCCAGCCGTCTCGCCCGCCCGGGGTGCCAGGCCCAGAGCTGCGGCGCGACATACTGCACCAGCGGGATTCCCAAGGGGCGCAGACGGCGCGCGAGGCGCAGATTGAAACCGGGCGCGTCGATCGTCACGACGACGTCGGGCCTGGTTTCCTGCACCGCGCGCACCACCTCGCGCATCCGGCGCAGGATCGTCGGCAGCCGCGGCACCACCTCGACGAAGCCCATGACCGCGAGGTCGTCGATGGGAAAAAGCGAGGCGAGCCCCTCCGCCGCCATCGCCTCGCCGCCGACGCCCGCGAAACGCAACTCGCCGCCGGTCGCCGCGCGCAGCGCCGCCATAAGCCGCGCGCCGAGCAGGTCGCCGGACGGCTCGCCCGCGACCAGGAACACCAGCGGCCGCTCGCCCGTCACGTCGCCGCGATCCCGACCACGAAAACGCCGCCGCGATCGGCGGCGGCCGCGACGCCGGCGGAATCGACGACAAGGCTTCGCCCGGCCTCGACCGCGATCCCCGCGAAGCCGGCCGCCGCCACCGCAGCGACCGTCGCGACGCCGATGGTCGGCAGGTCGACGCGACGCTCCTGGCGCGGCTTGGACATCTTCACCAGCACGCCGCCTGCCCTCTCGCGACGCAGGGCAGCGCAACGCGAAACCAGGGCGTCCGTTCCCTCGACCGCCTCGATGCCGAGCACCATGCCGCGTTCGACGACGACAGCCTGGCCGACGTCGCAGTCTCCGAGGGCGCGCAGCACCGCCACGGCGCGCGCGATGTCCGCCCGGTCCTCGTCGCCGGGCGCGCGGCGCCCATAGCTACCCGCCCGCGCGCGCAGTTCACTCAGGATCTCGTCGGCGCCGATGACCGCGAAGCCCTCCCCTTCGAGTTCGCGCACGACGCCGCTGAGCAGCCCGTCGTCCCCGAAGGCGCGCGCGCCGATGCGTGCCAGCGCCTGGGCGGCCCGCCAGTCGGGACGCAATTCGCCGAGCGACGGGCGCCGCATCGGTCCGATCATGCAGACCTCCGCCACCCCGGCCGCGCGCAGGATACGGAACCCTTCCGCGGCCTGGCCCAGACGTATCCAGGCATGCTCCCGGCCGACCACCGCGGCCGGATCGGTCTGCCCCTCGAAGGCGAGGATGAAGACGTCGCGCCCCTGGGCTCTCGCGGCCTCGGCGACGGCGACCGGCAGCATGCCGCCGCCCGCCAGCACGCCGAGCTTCGGCTTCATTTCTCGATCTTCGGCAGCGTGACGGCGCGGATGTCAGCGCTGCGGATGAAGTCGATGATCGAGCCGACCGCGCGGTTCTCCGGATAGAGAGAGGCGACGTCGTCCAGCCGCTCGGCCATCGTGCCTTCCTGCGCGAACAGCAGCCGATAGGCCGTGCGCAGCGCCTGGATGTCGAGGCGGCTGAAGTTCCGGCGCTTCAGCCCGACGATGTTAAGTCCGCTCAGCCGCGCGCGTTCGCCCATCACCAGGCCGAACGGGATCACGTCCGCCTCGACGCCGGACATGCCGCCGATCATCGCGTAGGGACCGATGCGCACGTATTGATGGATCGCGCACAGACCACCCAGCATCGCGAAATCGCCGACCTTGACATGCCCGCCGAGGGTCGCGTGGTTGACCATCACGACATTGTCGCCGACCCGGCAGTCATGCGCGACATGGGCCCCGATCATGAACAGGCAGTTGTCGCCGATCCGGGTCAGGCCGCCGCCGCCGCTGGTCCCGGGATGCATCGTGACCTGCTCGCGGATCACGTTGGCGGCGCCGATCTCCAGCCGCGTGTCCTCGCCCTGGTGCTTGAGGTCCTGGGGCCGGTGGCCGATCGCCGCGAAGGGGAAGATGCGCGTTCCGGCGCCGACCGTCGTCAGGCCGTCGACGCTGACATGGCTGACGAGTTCGACGTCGTCGCCCAGCCGCACCTTCGGACCGACGACGCAGAACGGGCCGATCGTGACCCGGGCGCCGATCTCCGCACCCGGCGCGACGACCGCCGAAGGATGGATGCCGGCCATCAGCGATCCAGGATCATCGCGGAATATGTCGCCTCGGCGCAGAGCGTGCCGTCGACGCGCGCCTCGGCGCTGAACTTCCAGACATTGCCGCGGCTGCGTTCCTTGCGGCAATGGATGCGGACCTGATCGCCCGGGCCGATCGGCCGCCGGAAACGCGCCTCCTCGATGGTCATGAAGTAGACCAGGCGCCCTTCGCTCTCGGTGCCGAGCTTTTCGACCACGATCACCGCCGCGGTCTGGGCCATCGCCTCGATCACCAGCACGCCCGGCATCACCGGCCGCTGCGGGAAATGCCCCTGGAAGAAGGGCTCGTTGATCGTCACGTTCTTGATGCCGACGCAACTCTCGCCCGACACGAGATCGACGACGCGATCGATCATCAGGAATGGATAGCGATGCGGGATCATCTGCGTGATCCGGCCGATATCGATCGTCTTCGTCGCCTCGGCAGCGCCGGTCTGCGCCGGCCGGTCCTGGTTCTCCATGACGTCCATCCCTCAATTCTCGGCGTCGTCGGCCGCTTCGTCCGGTCCGGTACCCCGTGTCCGCGCGAGGCGGCGCACCGCGCCGGCGATCCGCCGGAACTCGCGGATCGGAACGGCGGGATAGCCGCCTACGGTCGCGCCGGCCGGGATGTCCCGGTGGACGCCGCTCTTGGCCGCGATCCGCGCCCCCGCGCCGACATGGATATGTCCCGACAACCCTGCCTGCCCGCCGATGAACACGAAATCGCCGAGCCGCGAAGAACCGGATATCCCGACCTGTCCGGCGATCACGCAGTGGCGACCTATCCGCACATTGTGGGCGATCTGCACCAGGTTGTCGATCACGCTGCCCGCGCCGATGACCGTGTCGTCGAGCGCGCCGCGATCGATGGTCGTGTTGGCGCCGATCTCGACGTCGTCCTCGATCAGCACCCGGCCGAGCTGGGGCACCTTGAGATGGCCCTGCGGGCCGACCGCGTACCCGAAACCGTCCTGGCCGATCCGCGCCCCCGGCAGGATGCGGACGCGATCGCCGAGGATCGCATGGCTCAGCGAGGTCTGCGCGCCGATCCGGCACGCGCGCCCGACGACGACCCCCGCCTCGATGGTGCAATTGGCGCCGATCACCGTGCCGTCCCCGATCGACGCGCCCGCCGCGATCCATGCCCCCGGTCCGACATCGATGCCGACGCCGAGCCGGGCCCCCGGGTCGACGATCGCGCCGGGATGGATCACGCCGCGCGGCGCGGCCTCGGGGTGAAAGGCGGCGGCGACACGCGCGAAGGCGCGCTGCGGCTCGTCGCTGAGCAGCAGCGCCACGCCCGGGGGCGCCGCCGGGGCCAGCCGGGGCTGGACGATGCAGGCTCCGGCGCGGGTCGTCCGGAAGCTCCGGACATGGCGCCGGTCCTCGACGAAGGCGATGTCGTCAGGCCCCGCATCCGCCAGCGACGCCACGCCGCGCATCCTGCGCGCGGCGTCGGCCCCGGGGGCGAGGCTGGCGCGGGCGATCTCGGCGACCGCCGAAAGCGTCATCGGCGCCACCTGGATATGGAAACGCGGATCCGCCATCTCGTCCGCTCCGCCGCGGATCAGTTCGCCGGCATCTGCAACTGGACCGAGGGCAGGCGCTGATTGACGCGGTTCAGGATCTCGCCGGTCACGTCGTACTGGTTCTGCACGACGACGACCTGCGCCTTGTCGAAAATAACCTGGTAGTTGCGCTCCTGGGCCAGTTCCACCGTCGCCTGGATCATCGCCTGGTAGATCCGCTGCTCGGCCTCGGCGAAGACCCGGTCGAGCGCCCGGGTCCGCTCCTGCAGCTTGGTCTGCGCGTCCGACATGCGCTTCTGCAGATCGCGCGCCCGCTTCTCCAACTGATCTTGCGGCACCTGGCCGCGCTGCTGGCGCTGGAGTTCAGCCTGCGCGTTGCGGAACTCCTCTTCCTGCTTCTGCACGTCGGTACGCAGCATCTGGTTCTGCCGTTCGGCCTGCTGGCGCAGCGCCAGCGCCGCGTTCGACTGGGACATGATCAGCCGCCCGTCCAGGATGACGAACATCGCACCCGGAGCCGGCAACTCGGTCGGAAATTGCGGCAGTCGCGGCTGAAGAGGCTGCTGCGGCGCCGCCGGAGCCTGCTGTTGCGCCGGGTGCG
>JBIKXN010000058.1:0-11666 GCA_044355765.1 Alphaproteobacteria bacterium | reverse complement strand
GCGGATTATTCCTTCGAATGCGTCGGCAGCACGAAGCTGATGCGCCAGGCGCTGGAATGCTGCCATCGCGGCTGGGGCGTGTCGGTGATCATCGGCGTCGCCGGCGCGGGGCAGGAGATCTCGACCCGCCCGTTCCAGCTGGTCACCGGCCGCACCTGGAAGGGCACGGCCTTCGGCGGCGTGCGCGGCCGCACCGAGGTGCCGCGCATCGTCGACTGGTACATGGACGGCAAGATCAACATCGACGATCTGATCACCCATGTGATGCCGCACGAGAAGATCAACGAGGGCTTCGAGATGATGCGGCGCGGCGAGTCGATCCGCACGGTCCTGACCTACTGACGCGACGAGGATCGGACGACATGGCCGGGACGATCGAGACGCTCGCCGAGCATGGCTGCTTCGGCGGGACGCAGGGCTTCTACCGCCACGCCTCGGCGGCCTGCGGCGGGCCGATGCGCTTCGCCGTCTTCGTCCCGGCGGCGGGCCGCGCGCGCAAGCTGCCGGTACTTTTCTATCTCGCCGGGCTGACCTGTACCGAGGAGACCTTCACGATCAAGGCGGGCGCGCAGCGCGTCGCCGCCGAGCTCGGGATGATCCTCGTCATGCCGGACACCAGCCCGCGCGAGCCGCAGCTGCCGGGCGACCGCGAATCCTGGGATTTCGGCCAGGGCGCCGGCTTCTATGTCGACGCGACGCAGGCCCCGTGGAACGCCAACTACCGCATGTTCTCCTATGTCACGGAGGAACTGCCGGCGCTGATCGACGCGCATTTCCCGAGCGACCCCGCGCGGCGCGGCGTGTTCGGCCATTCGATGGGGGGACATGGCGCGCTGGTCGCGGCGCTGCGCCGTCCCGATGTCTTCCGCAGCTGCTCCGCCTTCGCGCCGATCTCGGCGCCGATGGAATGCCCCTGGGGCCACAAGGCGCTGGGCAATTATCTCGGCCCCGACCGCGCCGCCTGGGCCGCCTACGACGCCAGCGCGCTGATGCGCGCCAGGCCGTTCGCGCGGGAGATCCTCGTCGACCAGGGGCTCGCCGACAAGTTCCTGGCCGAGCAGCTCAAGCCCGAACTCCTCGAAGCCGCTGCCACGGCATCGGGCCAGAAGCTGAGCCTGCGCCGCCACGCCGGCTACGACCACGGCTACTACTTCATTCAGAGCTTCGTCGCCGATCACCTCGCCCATCACGTGCGCCAGCTCGGGTGACGCGACGGGACGAGGACGCGATGCAGCCACGGCTTCTCCAGGGCAAGACCGCCCTCGTGACCGGCGCGGGGCGCGGTCTTGGCCGCGCCTTCGCCGATCTGGTCGCGCGGCTCGGCGCCGATGTCGCCGTCCACGGCATGCGCGAGGACGGTCCGGCCGAGTACGGCGAGGGTACGACGCTGACCGCGACCGCGGAGGCGATCGCGGCGGCGCATGGGGTGCGCACGTGCCGCGTTCTCGGCGACCTTACGTCGAGCGCCGAGGTCGCCCGCGTCGTGGCCGAAGCCCGCGCGGCGCTCGGCCCGATCGACATCCTGGTCCACAACGCCGGCGGCGACATCGCCGCAGCGGGAGGCAAGCCCGATCCCAACGACTGCGTGTTCGTCAAGGAGGCCGACGTCCGCGCGGTGCTGGACCGCAATCTCACGAGCACGATCCTCATCTGCCAGGCGGTGGCGCCGGAGATGATGGAGCGGCGGCGCGGGCGCATCGTCACACTCTCCTCGGTCGCCGCCTTCCGCGGCCGCGCGCAGTCCGCGATCTATGCCACCGCCAAGGCCGCGGTCGTGCACTACACGCGCTGCCTCGCCGAGCAGATGCGGCCCTACGAGGTGACGGTCAACTCGATCGCGCCGGGCGACACCCGCACCGGCCGTTTCGTCGGCACGCGCCCGGTGGATCCCGCGCGGATGGCGACCGACGGCACGCTCGACCGGATCGCCACGGTCGACGAGGTCGCTGGTACGCTCGAATTCCTGGTCGGGCCGATGGGCGATTTCTTCACCGGCCAGGTACTGCGCGTCGACGGCGGCACCCAGCTCTGGCCCGCCTGAGCGGTGGCGCGGTCAGCCGCCGGGCAGGCCCGGCCGCCCCGCGGCATCGACGACGCCCTTGGTCAGGACGATGTTGCCGTAGAAGCGCCGTTCGCCCGTGCGCACGATCGCATAGGCGCGCTTCGCCTCGTCGTAGAAAGCCTGGCGTTCCACCGGATGGGGCTTCAGATCGCGGCCCAGCGCCAGGCCGATTGCGACGCCGAACTCGGCCACCACCGCCGGCACGGCGTCGGGATCGCCGATCACGGCCATCACGCGCGCCGGGTGCGGCACGGCATGATCGAGCGGCATCACGCTCAGGATAGCCGCGACAACGTCCGGCGCACCGATGCCGTCGAGCGATATCAGACGTCGCGCGCAGGTCGCGGCCGGGAAATTCGCGTCGACGACGACGATCTCGTCGCCATGCCCCATGGCGGCCAGTGCATGCAGCAGATCGGGCGACAGCAGCGGGTTCAGGCCGATGAGCATGGACGGGTCTCCTTGTCGCGCGAGCCTGCCATCGGCGGCCGCGCGGCGGCAATCTCGATTGCGCGCCCGGCGGGGAGGGCCTAGAGATTCCGTCCCGCCAGAACGAGGACGAGAATGCGCACCGAAAAACTTCGCGGCCTGTGGGTCGCCAGCCTGACCCCGCTCGCCGCAGACGGACGCATCGACACGGGATTGTTCGCCAGCCATTGCCGCTGGCTGTTCTCGCGCGGCGTCGACGGCGTCGCCGTCTTCGGGACCACCGGCGAAGGGCAGTCCTTTTCGGTGCGCGAACGCATCGACGCGGTCGACGGCCTGCTGCGCGCCGGCATTCCAGGCGACCGCATCGTCGTCGGCACCGGCTGTGCCGCCGTGCCCGACGCGGTCGAACTGACGCGCCATGCGCTGGCCAGCGACGTCGCCGCCGCGATGATCCTGCCGCCCTTCTTCTGGAAGGGACAGGACGACGCGGCCGTGGCGCATGGCATCGGCGGCGTGATCGAGGGCGTGAACGACGCGCGGCTGCGCGCGATCCTCTATCACATCCCCCAGGTCTCTGCGGTGTCGATCAATACCGGCGCCATCGCGCTGCTGCGCCAGCGCTTCGGCGATGTCGTCGCCGGCATCAAGGACAGCTCGGCCGACTACACGCATTTCGACGCGGCCTTCACGGCCTTCCCGCAGATGCTGCATTTCGTGGGCGCCGAGCCGCAATTGGCGCGCGTGCTCGAGGTCGGCGGCGCCGGCACGATCTGCGGCCTGGGCAACGTGGTCCCGTCGATCATGGCGCGGCTGCGCGACGGCCGCGGCGCGGCCAAGGACGCGCAGCGCGAGATCGAGGCCTTCTGCCGCTTCTTCATCGGCCGGCCCTTCCTGCAGGCGACCCGCGCCATGCTGGCGCAATTGTCGGGCGAACCGGCCTGGCTGCGCACGCGCGCCCCGCTGGTCGCCTTCGACGCCGACCAGGCGGCCGCGATCTCGGCCGCGCTGCGCGACTATCCCGCGCTGGGCTGAGCGGCAGGACGCGGGGCGCGGCGGGGCGCGTGCCCGAGGGCCACACGATCCACCGCGCCGCGCGCGACCAGCGACCGATGCTGGCCGGGCGGACGCTCGCCGTCGCCTCGCCCCAGGGCCGCTTCGCCGCCGGCGCGGCCCTGCTCGACGGCAGCGCCTGCCGCGCGATCGAGGCCTATGGCAAGCACCTGCTCTACGATTTCGAGGGCGAGCGGACCCTGCATGTCCATCTCGGCCTGTTCGGATCCTTCCGCAGCGCGGCCCAGCCGGCGCCCGCGCCGCGCGGCGCGGTGCGCGCCCGACTGCAGAGCGCGACGCATGCCGTGGACATCGTCGGCCCCAATCGCTGCGAGATCCTCGATCCCGCGGGCAAGGCCGCGCTGCTGGCGCGTATCGGCCCCGACGTGCTGCGCGCGGACGCCGACCCGGCGCGCGCCGCCGCGCGCATCCGCGCCAGCCGCACCGCCATCGGCCTGCTGCTGATGGACCAGTCGGTGATCGCCGGGATCGGCAACATCTATCGCACCGAGCTGCTGTGGCGCGCCGGCATCCACCCGTCCCTGCCCGGAACGCGCCTGTCGGCGGCGCAGTTCGACCAGCTCTGGGCGGATGCGCGCGCGCTGCTGGCGCGCGGCGTCAAGCTGGGCGCGATCGTCACGGTCGACGGCGCGGAGGCCGGGCGCGGCCGCTATCGCGAGCGCGTCAACATCTTCGGCCAGGAGGAATGCCCACGCTGCGCGCGCCGCATCCGCCTGATCGTGCTGGGCGGCCGCAAGGCCTATGCCTGCGAGGCCTGCCAGAAACGGCCGCGCCGCGTCAGAGCGACAACCTGACGAACAGCCCCAGCGTCATCGCCATCTGCGCCAGGATCAGCGGCACGATCCAGCGCAGCAGATCGAATTTCAGCGTCGCCATCTCGGTGCGCAGCTTCGCGAGCTCGGTCTGCATCTCCTGGCGGAGCTTGCCGATCTCGGCGTGCATCTCCTGGCGCAGCTTGTCGATCTCTGCGTGCAGTTCCTGGCGCAGCTTGCCGATCTCGGCATTGAGCTTGTCGAGTTCGAAGCGCGACTCCTGGCGCGCGAGGCGGAATTCCGCTTCGAGCTTCTGGACGTCGCTGCGGGATGCGGGCTCGACGACCATGGTTTCCGCCAGGGCCTCCGCCACCGATATGGCTTGGGGAACGCTCATCCCCGCCGCCTCGAGGCGGCGGGAAAGCTTCAATGTATCGAAGGCGGTCGCGGTCATCGAGGGAGATCGTGACGCCGGCGGCAGGACACGGCAAGGATGCGGCCGGTGTAACCCGGGCGACATGGCCGCGTGCGAGGCGCGTGGGGGAGGTGGCGCGCGCGTAGCGCCCGACGCTGGGGGAAAAACCGTTGCAGAGCGACGCCCGCGGCATTCGCCCGTTCGTGATCACGGACGCCTACCCCGCCGGACACAAGCTCCCGCCATGGCGCACCTGGATCAACTGCTCCACCGGAAAGCCCAGGGCGCGGGCGCGCTCCACGAGGTCCGCGCGCACGGGGTCGGGCAAATCCGATCTGCGCGCGAGAATCCACAGATAGTCGCGACTGGGACCCGAGACCAGCGCCCAGCCATAGTCCCGCTCGTCCAGCGCGAAGACGTGATAACCGCCCGCGAAGGGCCAGAAGAAGGTCACGGCGAGGCTGCCGACATCCCGAGGTCCCAGGAAGACCGCGCGCCCCCGCGCCTCCTTCCAGCGGCACTGCCCGCGTTCCAGCCCGCGATTGACGACCGCGATCGAACCGTCGGGGTTCGCGGCATAGCTGGCCGAGACATCGTCCAGACCGCGCTCGAAGCGATGATCCAGCCGCGCGACCTCGTACCAGGTGCCGAGATAGCGCTGGGCATCGAAGCCGCGCACGGGCTCGATCCCGTCGGGCACGCCGGTGCAGCCGGCGAGCAGGACCAGGATCGCCAACCCTCTGGACAGGACGCGCTTCATGGCGCACCGCCGCGCGCCGCGTCGACCAGCCAGTCCCGGAGATAGGCACCGACGGGACGGTCGGCGAAGATCGAAAAACCGGGCGCCGCGTCGCGACAGACCAGCAGCACCGGGAGCAGCGCGAAACGCGTCAATGCGGCGCTGCCCGGCCCGAAGGCCCGCGCATCGAGATCGATGCCCGTGCCCTTGGCCAGCAGACCACGCGCGCCTGCGCCGACGATGTCGAAGCGCGCCCGCGAATCGCCGATCGCGTGGCAGGCAGCATGGTGTCCCACGAGCCCCGTGCGCAGGCGATCGACGAGCGCAGCGGCGGCCGACGCGGTTCCGGCATCGGCCAGCACGGCATCGGGCGCGGTCCAGAACAGATCATGCGGCGCGCCGAGGACGGGGCGCGCGGGCCCGGCGGGCAGGCCGACGCCGAGGATCGCTGCGGCGACTGCGCGCGCGGCATCGTCATCCGCGCGCAGACGCAGGACGACCAGACCCGTCGCAGACGCCTCGGTCAACGCCAGGCCCGGAGCTTCGAAGCGCAGCCGCTCAGACATGAAGATTGGCTCCGGCAGGATCCACGAAGCAGGGCGCCACCACGCGCGCGGCGCTGCGCCGCCCCTCGTCGACCAGCACGATGCGTTCGCCCATCCGCGCCCGGCCGCGCCGCAGCATGCCAAGCCCGACCGGTCGTCCCAGCGCCGGGCTCCAGCAAGCCGAGGTCACATAGCCTTCCGAGCGGCCATCCGCCGCGGCGACGACATGCGCACCGGCTCGCAGAGGCAGCTGCGGATCTTCGGGCAGGATGCCGACGAACTGATGGCGGTCGTCGCGCAGCGCCTCGGGCCGCATCAGCGAGCGGCGCCCGACGAAATCGGAGGTCTTGCGCGCGATGCCTCCGGCCATTCCGAGGTCGTCGGGCAGCGTCGTGCCATCGCTGTCGCTGCCGACATGGATGTAACCCTTCTCGATGCGCAGCGTCATCAGCGCCTCGATGCCGAAGGGCGCGATGCCGAAGGCCGTACCGGCTTCGACAAGCCGGTCCCAGAGTTCGGGCGCCGCATGCGCCGCGACATTGATCTCGTAGCTGGCCTCGCCCGTGAAGCTGACGCGCATCACGCGCACCGGCAGCCCGGCGATCCGGCCTTCGCGCCAATGCATATGCGCGAAGGCGGCGCGCGACAGGTCGATATCGGTGCCCGCCGCGGCGAGCGTCTCTCTCGCGCGCGGCCCGGTCAGCGTGACGACGCCAAATTGATGGGTCAGGTTGGTCGCGAAGACGCGCAGATCCGGCCACTCGCCCTGAAGCCATTCGTCGAACGTCGCCGCGATACGCGAAGCCGCGGCACTGGTCGTGCCGACGAGGAAGCTTTCGGGACCCAGCCGCGCGCAGACGCCATCGTCGGTCACGACGCCATGCTCGGTCAGCATGATGCCGTAGCGCAGCCGCCCTGGCGCCAGCGTCGACATCGTGCCGACATAGATGCGGTCGAGGAAGGTCGCCGCATCCGGCCCCTCGACGGCGATCTTGCCCAGGGGCGAGCCGTCGAAGATACCGACGGCGGCGCGCACATGCGCGGCTTCGCGCCGCGCGGCGGCTTCGAGATCCTCGCCCGCGCGCGGATAGGCGGCCGGCCTCTGCCAGCCGCCGAAATCTTCGAACGTCGCGCCCGAAGCGACGTGACGATCATGCAACGCCAGATGGGCGCGCGGCCGGTAGAAATCGCCGTGCTCGCGCCCGGCCATGGCGCCGATCGGCACGGGATCGAAGGGCGGCCTGAAGCGCGTCGTGCCGACCTGCGGGATTTCGCGCCCGGTGGCCTCGGCGAGCAGGGCGAGACCGACGACGTTCGAGGTCTTGCCCTGGTCGCTCGCCATGCCCAGCGTCGTGTAGCGCTTGAGATGCTCGACAGAGACATAGTTCTCGCGCGCCGCGAGGCGCACGTCGTCGCTGGTCACGTCGCTCAGCAGATCGACCCAGGCCTTGCCGCCGCCGGGCACCTCCCAGAGCGGCGCCAGCGGCGCCTCGGCGATGACGGGCGCGCGGGGGACGGCGCGAAGGGAAAACGCGTCGCCGGCCGCCCAGGCACCGGCGGCGGCCCCATGGGCCAGCGCCGCATCGGTCGCGAAGACGCCCGCCGCGGCACCCGCCGAGCGTTCCGTCTGGACCGACGTCCCCGGCAGGAAGGCAGCGCGCGCCGTGTCGAAGACCAGCCGCCCGCCGGACTGGCAGAACAGATGCACGGCCGGGTTCCAGCCTCCCGACACGGCGATCAGATCGGCATCGACCGTGACGCGTCCGCCTCCGGATCGCTGGATCTCCGCAGCCTCGACCGCCCGTCCGCCACGCGCACGGCGCAGCGTCGCGCCAGTCAGCACATTCATGCCGCGCGCGCGCACGGCGTCGCACAGAGCGCCGCCGCCGTCGGGACGCGAATCGCATACCGCCGCGATCTCGACGCCTGCCGCGTGCAGCGCCAACGCGGTGCGATAGGCGTCGTCGTTGTTGGTCGCGACGACGGCGCGCCGCCCGGGCGCCACCGCCCAGCGCGCGAGATAGCTGCGCACCGCCGAGGCGAGCATGACCCCGGGCAGGTCGTTGCCGCCGAAGGCGAAGGGGCGCTCGAAAGCGCCAGCGGCGAGCACCACGCGCCGCGCGCGGATCCGCCAGAGCCGTCCAGCGGGCGCGCCATTCGCGTCGGCCTCGCCCCAGGGCGCGCGACGCTCGTATGCGCCGAGCAGATTGTGGTCGTAATAGCCGAACACCGTGGTGCGCCGCAGGATGCGGAGGCCCTCCTGCGCCGCCAGATCGCGTTCACAAGCCGCGACCCATGACTCGGCATCCTGACCGTCGACCGCGCCGCCATCCGACAGCAGGCGACCGCCGAGCTCGCTATCCTGTTCGCACAGGATGACCCGCAAGCCCCGCCCGGCGGCCTCGCGCGCCGCCGCTAGCCCCGCCGGTCCGGCGCCGACGACGAGAACGTCGCAATGCGCGCTCAACTTCTCATGGCGATCGGGATCGGCATCGCGCGGCGCGCGGCCGAGGCCCGCGACACGACGGATCGCGGGCTCGAACATGTGCCAGTCCGGCCGCATGAAGGTCTTGTAGTAGAAGCCCGCGGGCAGGAAGCGACCGACGAGACCGATCGCGGCGCCGATGTCGAACGCGGCCGACGGCCAGCAGTTGACGCTGCGCGCGACCAGACCCTCGACGAGCGCCACCTGCGTCGCCTTCAGGTTCGGCGTCGACTGTGCCTCCCGGCCGATCGTCACGATCGCATTCGGCTCCTCGAGCCCCGCGGCGAAGATGCCGCGCCGCCGGTGATACTTGAAGCTGCGACCGACGGTGGACACGCCATTGGCGAGCAGCGCCGAAGCCAGCGTGTCGCCGACGAAACCCTCCATGGGCGTGCCGTCGAAGACGAAGCGCAGGGGCTGCGCGCGGTCGATGCGGCCGCCGGCCGCAAGGCGGAACCCGCTCATCGTGGATCCGGCCGCTTGTCGAGCAGGCCATAGACGGCCTTGATCTCGTGGCTGACGGTGTCGCGCGCGACGTTGAACCACTGGCCGCAGCCATGGCGATGCAGCCAGCGCTCGAAATGCAGCCCCTTGGGATTGTCGCGCTCGAAGAGATAGCGCGCCCAGCCGGCATCGCTCACCGCCTCGGGCGGGCCGGGCCGCGCGATATGGGTCTGGCCGCCGCAGACGAACTCGGCCTCGTCGCGCGGGCCGCAATGGGGACAGGCGATCAGCAGCATCTCAATGCGCGATCCCCGAGGCCGCGGCCTCGTCGATGAGCGCGCCGCGCGCGAAGCGGTCGAGGCCGAAGCCCTCGACCAGCGGATGCGGCGCCTGGTTGGCGATGGTATGCGCGAAAGTCCAGCCGCCGGCGGGGATCGCCTTGAACCCGCCGGTGCCCCAGCCGCAATTGAGCCAGATCCCCTCGACCGGCGCGGCGCCGATGATGGGCGAGGAATCGTGGACGACATCGGTCATCCCCGCCCATTGGCGCAGGAACCGCACCCGCGACATCGACGGGAAGAGCTCGAGGAACCCCGCCATCACATGCTCGGCCACCGGCAGGTTGCCGCGCTGTGCGTAGGAAGGGTAGAGGTCGAGCGCGCCGCCCAGCACGATCTCGCCCTTGTCCGACTGGCTGGCATAGACGCCGGTCGCGGGAGAGATCACCACTTTGTCGAGCCAGGGCTTCAGCGGCTCGGAGACAAAGGCCTGCAGCGCATAGGTCGTCAGCGGCAGGCGGAACCCGGCCATCGCGGCGAGCACGCTCTGATGCCCCGCCGCGGCGAGGCCGATACGCCCGGCCATGATGGTTCCGCGCGAGGTCTGGACCCCCGCGGCGCGCGGGCCGTCGAAGACGAAGCCCGTGACCTCGCAGTTCTGGATGATGTCGACGCCCAGCGCGTCGGCGGCGCGCGCATAGCCCCAGACGACGGCGTCGTGGCGCGCGATGCCGCCCCGGCGCTGCATGAAGCCGCCATGGATCGGGTAGCGCGCCGAGGGGCTGCAATCGAGATCCGGCACCATGCGCGCGATGTCGGCGGTGGTCAGCATCTCGGAATCGATGCCGTTGAGGTGCATCGCGTTGACCCAGCGCCGCGCGCCCTCCAGGTCGTGGCGCGAATGCGACAGGGTGATCAGGCCGCGCTGGCTGACCATGGTGTTGAAGTTCAGCTCCTGCGCAGAGGTCTCGTAGAGCCGCAGCGCGAATTCGTAGAAGGCGGCGCTCTCGGGGAAGAAATAATTCGACCGGATCACGGTCGTGTTGCGCCCCGAATTCCCCTGCCCGATCCACCCGCGCTCGAGCACCGCCACGTTGCGGATGCCATGGTTGCGCGCGAGGTAATAGGCGGTCGCCAGACCATGGCCGCCGCCGCCGACGATGATCACGTCATAGGCGGGCCGGGGCGCGGGATCGCGCCAGGCTTTGGGCCAACCGCGATGCCCGGCGAGGCCTTCGCGCAGAAGCGACCAGAGCGAGTAGCGGGTCATGCGTCGATCGAAATGCCCGGTTGCGATGCGCAACGATAGTCGAACCGCGCGTGACCGTCGCGCCCCTTGTAGACTGGCACGGCCCGGATCCGAGGAGGACGCCGCGATGACCGCTCCCGTGCTGAAGGCGCCGCCCGGCGCCTGCGACACGCACATGCATTTCTACGACGCGCGTTTCCCCACCGCGCCGACGGCGGCCGGGACCCAGCCCGACGCGACGCCGGAGGAATACCGCGCGGTCCGGCGCCGGCTCGGCCTGCAGCGCGTTGTCGTCGTCCAGCCTTCGGCCTACGGCGCGGACAACCGTGCGACCATGGAGGGCGTCGCCGCCTTCGGTCGCGATGCGCGCGCCGTGGTGGTCGTCGCGCGCGACGCGCCGTCGTCGGAGCTGCTGCGGCTGGCGGATGCGGGTGCCGTCGGGCTGCGCTTCTTCCTGTTCGCCGGCAGGTACTACGACTGGCCGGATCTCGAGCGCATGGCGCGGCGCGCCGCCGACCATGGCTGGCATCTGCAGCTGCAATTCGACGGCCGCGCGATTCCCGACTATCTGGCGCGGCTTCTGGCGCTGCCCTGCGAGATCGTCGTCGATCACAACGCGCGCTTCGTCGAGCCGGTCGCCACCGACCACCCGTCCTTCCTGGCCCTGCTGCGCCTGCTGGACAGCGGGCGCTGCTGGGTCAAATGCTCCGCGATGTACGACACCTCGAGGCTGGGGCCCCCGCTCTACCGGGATGTCGCGCCGATCGCGCGCGCGATCATCCGCCATGCGCCGGACCGGGTGGTCTGGGCCAGCAACTGGCCGCATCCCAACAACTTCCCCAAGCCCGACGACGCGATGCTGCTCGACACGCTGCTCGACTATGCCGAGGACGAGGCGACGCGCCACCGGATCCTCGTGGACAATCCCGCCCGCCTATATCGTTTCGGCTGACCCAGTACGGAGAGCCTGTCGATGAAGCTCTATTACTCGCCGGGAGCGTGCTCGCTCTCGCCCCATATCGTCCTGCGCGAGGCCGGCGTGGACGTCGCGCTGGAACGCGTCGACCTGAAGTCGAAGAAGACACGAACCGGCGCCGATTTCACCGCGATCAACCCCAAGGGCCAGGTGCCGACGCTGCAGCTCGATTCGGGCGAGATCCTGACCGAAGGGCCGGTGATCGTGCAGTACGTCTCGGA
>JBIKXN010000057.1:0-11710 GCA_044355765.1 Alphaproteobacteria bacterium | reverse complement strand
ACGCGCATGTTCGCCGAATGTTCCGGCGTTCTTGCGACTCGGAGATTTCGTGGAGAACGTGGCCTCCACCCACGACATCTGGCGTGATCTTCGCAAGCGGGGCGAAGCGCCGGGCCGGTCGCGTCGCGCTTCGTTTGTGCTTCCCATGGCTTGCGGCCGCGCGTTAATCTAAAGCATTGCTGTGTCTCGATGCCGCGATGCTCCGCGCCGAAGGTGGCGCAGGGGCGAGAGCGGCAGGTTAGCGACTGCCTCGGAGGGCTTGGTGCCATGACTTTCGCCACTTCTGCCGAAACGACGACCACGCGCCCCGGCGCTCCCGCCGCGACCTGGACGGCTCCCGGGATCATCGACGACGCGCCGATGGTCTTTCCGGCGGTGCAGGACGGCGTGCTGCTCAATGGCATCTTCGTCGAGGCGCAGGCGGGCGATCTGGAGACACGGCTGGCTGCCTCGGGCGCCGATGTCGAACGGGTCGAGATCCCGTCGGACCCCGCGGCGCGCCGCGAATTCCTGTCCAAGTGGTCGGGGGAGAACGCGCTGGTGCGGCGCGGATTGCCGATCGCGATGCTGCTGCTGCCACTCGCGGCCTGCGGCGGCGGCGGCGGCGGCAGCAGCAGCAACGTGCTCGGCATCGTCCAGAAGGGCTATATCTCCGGCGGCACCGTCTTTCGTGACAACGACCGCGACGGCGTTCGGGACGCCGGCGAACCGGGAACCCTGATCGGCACGGATGGCAGGTTCGACCTGACCGCCCTGGGCAGCGGTTCCGGCCCGTTGGTCGTCAACTGCGTCGCCGGATGCACGGACACGAGCACCGGCCGGCCTTTCGTCGGCACGCTGAGCGCGCCGTCGACCGCCACGGTGATCACCCCCTTGACCACGCTCGTCAACTCGCTGCTGCCGACCGGAGCCGCCGCCACCCAGGCCCAGATCGACGCCGCGGTGGCGATGGTCAAGTCCTCGCTCGGCATGTCGGCCAATACGACGAACATCCTCACGACGGACCTGATCGCCACGAGCGGCGCCAGCGGCAGCACCGGCAGCGACGCGCTCGCCGCTCTCAAGACCAGCGTCCAGCTCGGCAACCTGGTAGCGTCGGTCGGCGGCGGCACCAACGGCACCGAGCTTCTGAAGCAGATCGCAACCGCGATCAAGCCCACCAGCGAGGGCGGGCAAGGTCTCAATCTCGCCGCGGCGCTGACCGACACGGCGACGATCACCAACCTGATCGTCGCGTCGAACATCCCGAACATGACCGCCGCCAACGCGCAGGCCATCGCGGCGGCGGTCGACACGATGAACACCAACGTCGCCAATGCGACGAATGCATCCGGCGCCGAAAGCGCGCAGCCGAAGATCTTCACGATCGCGACGGCGGTGGCTGCCACGACGACAACCCTGGGATCCGACTACACGATTGCCGATACCGCCGCGAATATCCAGTCGGCGCTGGCAACGTCCGGCAGCAACCAGACACGTCTTCTTGGTGCCCTCAAAATCGTCGCGGGCGACGGCGCCATGACCCTGTCGATCGCGCAGGCTGCGCTGTTGACCGACTTCTTGAACGGTGCCACGCAAGGCGGCGCGACCAAGCAGTTGCTGTCGACCTACAATATCGTCGACAACTACGGCACCGATGGCAGCACGTTCTTCAATGCTGCCGCCGTCATATTCGAGCGGGCGGGTACGGTCACGATCAACGGCACGAGCGGCGCCGATGTGGTCGTGAGCCCGATCGAGAGCCTGGTCCCGAACCGCAGCGTTTTCATCGACGGTCAGGGCGGTGATGATTCGCTGACCGGCGGCGGCGGCAACGACACGCTGCGCGGCGGCACCGGCAATGACGTCCTCGACGGAGGTCTGAACGGCACCGACACCGCCGATTACTCCTATCTCGCGGGCGGGGTGGCGTTGACGCTCGATCCCGCGGCGCTGGTCACGGTGACGGCGGGCGAGGGCGACACCGATACGCTCGACAGCATCGAGAACGTCATCGGCGGCGGCGGTGCGGACACGATCACCGGGAGCAGCGGGGCGAACGTGCTGTCGGGTGGCGGCGGGGCGGATACGCTTGCCGGTGCCGGCGGCAGCGACACGCTGAACGGCGGCGCGGGGAACGACATCCTGAATGGCGGCGATGGCGAGGGTTCCGACACCGCCGACTACAGCTATGTCACATCGGGCGGCCTGACCGTCACGCTCGCGTCGGCGAGCACCGTCGCCCTGACGGTCGCTGCCGCCGATGTCGACTCGCTGATCGGGATCGAGAACATCATCGGCGGCGCCGGCAACGACACTTTGACCGGCGATGGCGTCGCGAACACATTGTTCGGCGGCGACGGCATGGACCAGCTGTCGGGCGGCGGCGGCAACGACGTGCTGAGCGGCGATGCCGGAAACGACACGCTTTCCGGGGGCACCGGAAGCGACAGATTCGTTTTCAGTACCTCGAGCGCGCTGGGCGGAAACGACGTCGTCACCGACTTCGTGGCCGGCGCCGGCAACGACCGGATCGATTTCGCCTTCGGGGCGACCGGCGAACTGGCGCAATCGGCGCTGCGCGGCACCGGCGTCGACTACGCCGAGGTCGCTTCCGGCGGTACGATCGGCGCGAATGTGGGCCTGGTCGTCATCACGACATCGGGCGCGCTGACCACGACGCAGGCCCTGACCTTCGCAAACGGGCTTGTGGCCACTGGCGCTGCCGACCAGGACATCCTGTTCGTCGCCTTCAGCAACGGGACAGACGCCGCGATCTTCCGCGTGAACGACTCCGACGACGCCGGTACCGCCTTCGACTCGGCGCAACTGCTGGTGACGCTGCAGGGCGTCTCGAGCGCCGCCAGTTTCGATTCGGCCAACTTCGTCGATTTCCAGCTTCTGACCTGAACTCCACCCGCCGCTCGCGCCTTCGCGGGCGGCGGAACCACCGATGGTGGCGATGGGCCGGAAATTCACTCTCGACGGCAAGGAATACGACACCGACTCGGTGACGCAAGAGGCCCGCGATCTGGCGTTGCGCCTCGCCTTCGCGCAGGAGCGTCTCCAGGATCTGGTCAACCAGCAGGCGCTGCTCATCCGCGCCCGCAACGCCTATATCCTCGATCTGAAGACGGAGATCGAAGGGCGCGCGCCCGGCAAGGTCGACGCCAGCGCGTTGCTCGTCTCGGAGTGATGGAGAAAGCGCGTGCCGAAGCTGGTGGTCGACGGGCTGGAGGTCGACAGCGAGACGCTGTCCGAGCGCGGACAGGCGCAATTCGCCAGTCTGCAATTCGCCGAGATTCAGCTCGCCCGGTTGCGCCAGGAGATCGCGGTCTACACGCTGGCGCGCAACGCCTATCTGGCGGCGCTGAAGAACGAGCTCGCCAAGTCCGGCGGATGAGCCGGCCCTTGCCCGCCGCGCGAGCCGCCCCTTGAGGATCCTCGTCACCGGCAGCGCCGGATTCATCGGCTTCCATGTCTGCCGGCGCCTGCTCGCCGACGGCCACGACGTCGTCGGCATCGACGCGATGGTCCCCTATTACGATGTGCGGCTGAAGGAGGCCCGGCTGGCATTGCTCGCGCAGGCCGCGCGCTTCTCGAACCACCGTCTCGACATCGCCGACATGACCGCCGTCTCGGCGGCCGTCGCGTCGGCGCGGCCCGACGCGATCATCCATCTCGCGGCCCAGGCTGGCGTGCGGTACTCGCTCGAGCACCCGGAGAGCTACGTTTCGAGCAATGTCGTCGGCACGTTCAACCTGCTGGAGATCTGCCGCGCGCATCCGGTCCGCCATTTCCTGATGGCGTCGACGAGCTCGGCCTATGGCGGCACGACGCGGCTGCCCTTCCGCGAGACCGATCCGGCCGCGACGCCGCTGACCATCTACGCCGCCACCAAGCTGTCCGCCGAGGCGATCGCGCATTCCTACGCGCATCTCTGGCAGCAGCCGGTGACGACGTTTCGCTTCTTCACCGTCTACGGGCCCTGGGGCCGGCCCGACATGGCGCTTTTCAAGTTCACCGCGGCGGCGCTGCGCGGCGAGGCGATCGACGTCTACAACCGTGGCCGCATGGAACGCGACTTCACCTATATCGACGATCTGGTCGAGGCGGTGGTGCGGCTGGTCGGCACGGTGCCGCGCACCGGCCATCCCGTCGGTCCGATGGACAGTCTCAGCCCCGTCGCGCCCTACCGGCTGGTCAACATCGGCAACGGCGCGCCGCGCGGGCTGCTCGACTACATCGCCGCGCTCGAGCGCTGCCTGGGCCTGCCGATCGCCCGCAACGACCTGCCGATGCAGCCTGGCGACATCGCGCGGACCTGGGCCGATGTGACGTTGCTGGAGGCGCTGACCGGATTTCGTCCGGGCACGCCGGTCGAGACCGGCGTCGCGCGCTTCGTCGACTGGTATCGCGCGCATTACGAGGGCCGCGAGGGCTGAAACCATGGCGGACGACACCGCACCCCGCGACAATCCGTTGCTTGAGCCCTGGACCGGGCCCTTTGCCCTGCCCCCCTTCGATCGCATCGCGCCGGCGCATTTCCTGCCCGCCTTCCATGCCGCCTTCGCCGCGCATCGCGCCGAGATCGCGCGCATCGCCGCGGATCCGTCGCCGCCCGATTTCGCCAACACGCTCGATGCTCTCGAAAGCGCCGGCCGGTCGCTGGAGCGGGTCGGAGCGACGTTCTGGCATCTAGCCTCCGCGCATACCAACCCCGAGCTTCAGGCGGTCGAGCGCGAGGTGGCGCCTCTGTCGGCGCGCCACTGGGCGGCAGTGCAGATGGATGCGGGCCTGTTCGCGCGCATCGATCGGCTGCATGCGGCCGTGTCCGCCGGCATGGATGCGAGCGACGAGCAGCGGCGCGTCCTCGATCTGCTGCATCGCCGGCTGGTGCGCGCGGGCGCAAGGCTGGACGATGCCGGCAAGACGCGGCTCGCGGATATCCTCGAGCGGCTGGCGGCGCTGGGCACGCGGTTCGGCCAGAACCTGCTCGCCGATGAGGCGGGCTGGACGCTTGCGCTGGAGACGCCGGAGATGCTGGCCGGCCTGCCGGCCTGGCTGATCGCGGCGGCGGAACGCTGCGGCGCCGAGCGCGGCCGTCCGGGCGTACCGACGATCACCCTGGCGCGGGCGATGGTGGAGCCCTTCCTGCAATTCTCGGCCGTGCCCGCGCTGCGCGCGCGCGCCTACGAGGCGTGGATCCGTCGCGGCGAGACCGGCGGCGACAGCGATAATCGCGCCCTGGTCGCCGAGATCCTGGCCTTGCGCGACGAGCGTGCGCGGCTGCTCGGCTATGCCAGTTTCGCCGCCCTCCGGCTGGACGGTACCATGGCCGAGACGCCCGCGGCGGTCCATGACCTGCTCGACCGCGTCTGGCCGCTCGCCCGCGCGCGCGCGCTGGCAGAGCATGCCGAACTCGTCGCCCTCGCCCGCGCCGAGGATCCCGGCGCCGCGGTCGGCGCCGCGGATTGGCGCTTCTGGGCGGCGCGTCTGGCCAGGACGGCGCATGATCTCGACCCTGCGGAGATCAAGCCGTATCTGCAGCTCGACAACGTGATCGCCGCCGCCTTCGACGTCGCCACGCGGCTGTTCGGCCTGCGGTTCGCCGAGGTCGAGGGTCTCGCGCTCCACCATCCCGATGCGCGGGCCTGGGAGGTGCGCGGGCCCGACGGCAGGCATCTGGCGTTGTTCGTCGGCGACTATTTCGCGCGTCCGTCGAAACGCAGCGGCGCGTGGATGACCGGGCTGCGCGGCCAGCGGCGGCTGGGCGGCGAGACCCGCCCGATCATCCTCAACGTCCTCAATCTCGCCAAGGGCGCCGCCGGCGCGCCGGCGCTTCTCGGTCTCGACGACGCGCGCACGGTGTTCCACGAATTCGGCCATGCGCTGCACGGCATGATGTCGGACGTCGTCTATCCGTCGATCGCCGGCACCGCGGTGCCGCGCGATTTCGTCGAGTTCCCGTCGCAGCTCTACGAGCATTGGCTGATGCGGCCCGAAGTGCTTGGCCGGTTCGCGCGCCATGCGACGACCGGTGCCGAGATGCCGCCGGCGCTGATCGCGCGGCTGAACGCGACGCGCGGTTTTGGCCAAGGTTTCGCCACGGTCGAATTCGTGGCCTCGGCGATCGTCGACATGGAGTTCCATGCGCGCGGCGGGTCCGCCGCCGCGGATCCGATGGCGCTCGAGTCCGAGGTGCTCGCGCGGATCGGTATGCCCGCGGCGATCGCGATGCGCCATCGCACGCCGCATTTCGCCCATGTCTTCTCCGGCGAGGGCTATGCGGCTGGCTATTATTCCTATCTCTGGTCGGAGGTCCTCGACGCCGACGGCTTCGCCGCCTTCGAGGAGGCGGGCGACGTCTTCGATCCGGCGCTGGCCGCGCGGCTGCGCGACCATGTCTATGCGGCCGGCAACCGGCGCGACCCCGCCGAGGCCTATCGCGCCTTCCGCGGTCGCGATCCCGATGTCGGCGCGCTGCTCGCCAAGCGCGGCCTCGCGCCTGCGGCGGTCAGCGCCGCGCGTTCATGACCGCGAGGCCCTGCGCCAGATCGGCCTCCAGGTCCTCGACCGCCTCGAGCCCGATATGCAGGCGCATCAGCTGGCCACCGAATTCCCCGGTGCCGGCGCTGCGCGAGAGGAAGCCGGTGCTGGGCAGCGCCAGGCTTTCGTAGCCGCCCCAGGACGCGCCCTTGCCGAAGAGCTCCAGCGCCTCGGCCATGGCGAAGACCTGCTCGCGGCTGATGTCGGCGCGGAAGACGATCCCGAACAGGCTGCAGGCGCCGGTGAAGTCGCGCTTCCAGATATCGTGGCCGCGCGCGCCGGGCAGCGCCGGGTAGAGCACTTCGGCGATCTCCGGCCGCTCGCGCAGCCATGCGGCGACCGCGAGCGCCGAGCGCATCTGGTGCTCCAAGCGCACGCCCATGCTGCGCGCGCCGCGCAGCGCCAGCCAGCAATCGTCCGGGCTGGCGTACTGGCCGAGCACGAGCGCCGCCGTGCGGATCTTCTCCCAATGCGCGTCGCTGGCGGTCGTGATGCCGCCGAGCAGCACGTCGGAATGGCCGACGACGTATTTGGTCAGCGCCTGGATCGACACGTCGACGCCATGGCGGAACGGTTGGAAATAGTGGATGCCCCAGGTGTTGTCGAGCATGGTGGTCGCGCCGCGACGGCGCGCGACGGCCGCGAGCCCGGGCACGTCCTGCATCTCGAAAGTATGGCTGCCCGGGCTCTCGAGATAGAGCACCGTCGTCTGCGCGCGGAAGAGGGACTCGATGCCGGCGGCATCGATGCCGGGATCGTAATAGGTCGTCTCGACGCCCATCCTGGTCAGGAACGTGTCGCAGAAACTGCGCGCCGGACCGTAGACGCTGTCGGGCATCAGCACATGGTCGCCCGTCTTGACATAGGCGAGCAAAGGCACGGTGATCGCGGCGAGCCCTGTCGAGACGATCTGGCAGCGCGTACCGCCCTCGATCTCGGCGACCACGTTCTCCAGCGCCCAGTGCGTCGGGTTGCCGCCGGTGCCGTAATGCGGCTTCTGTTCAAGGCGCTCGGCGCCTCCCTTCATCCGCTCCGCCATCGTCGGGTAGAGCATCGTCGAGCCGCGATGCACCGGCGGGTTCACGAAGCCACGAATATTGGTTCCCGCGCGGCCGGCGTGGGACAGACGCGTCATGTAGCCATGCGAGCGGTTTTCGGACATGCGTCGAGCCTTCTCCTCTTGAAGGCCCCGACGCTGCCGGTAGCCGGGACGGGATGCAAGCGGCGCGCTTGGTCTATGCTGCACCGGCATCTGAACGGAGGATCGCATGGAGATTCGCATGGACGGCCGCGTAGCCGTCGTAACCGGCGCCAGCACCGGGCTCGGCTTCGCGATGGCGCGGGAATTCGTGGCGTCGGGCGCTTCGGTCGCCATGCTCGCCCGCCGCCAGGACGTCCTGGACGCCGCCGCCGCCGAACTGCGCGCGCTGGCAAGCCAGGGCGCGCGTGTCGCAGCCTATGCCTGCGACGTGGCGCGGCCAGCCCCGATCGCGGCGGCCTGGGATCGGATCGTGGCGGATTTCGGCCAGGTCGACATCCTGGTCAACAACGCAGGCGTCAGCGCCGCGCGCCCCTTCGAGGAGACCAGCGACGCCGACTGGCAGGCGGATCTGGACCTCAAACTCTTCGCCGCTATCCGGCTTGCGCGCCTCGCGCTGCCGGGGATGCGCGCGCGGCGCTGGGGCCGCATCGTCAATGTGCTCAACACCGCGGCCAAGGCGCCGGCCGCGAATTCGACCCCGACCTCGGTGAGCCGTGCCGCTGGCCTGGCGCTGACCAAGGCGCTCTCGCTCGAGAACGCGCCATACGGCGTGCTCGTCAACGCCATGCTGGTGGGCCTGATCGAGAGCGACCAATGGCGGCGCCGGCATGCCTCCGGTGCCGCTGGCGGCGCAAGCTACGCCGAATTCCTTGCCGGCATGGCCAAGGGACGCGTGCCGCTGGGCCGCGTGGGCGAGGCGGCGGAGTTCGCGCGGCTGGCCTGTTTCCTGTGTTCCGACGCCGGATCCTTCGTCACGGGAACCGCGATAAACGTCGATGGCGGGATGTGCCCGGTGGCGTGAGGCAGGGGGCGCGGGCGATGGCGTCAGAGCAGCTTGACCATCGCGCCCGTCAGGATCACGGCACCCGCGAGCATCGAGCCGAGCTTCACCGTCATGCGCAGTTCGAGCTTGCCCATCTCGTCCAGGGCTTCGCGCCGGAAGCTGCCGAAATCGGCGCGCAGGACCGTGAAATCGGCCTTGAGGCTCGCCATGCCCGAACTCAGGTCCGCTACGTCCGCCTTCAGCCCGGCGACATCGGTCTTCAGGCCCGCGACGTCGGTTTTCAGGCCTGCGACGTCGGTCTTCAGACCGGCGACGTCGGTCTTCAGCCCGGCGACGTCGGTCTTCAGAACGGCGACGTCGGTCTTCAGCCCGGCGACGTCCGTCTTCAGAACGGCGACGTCGGTCTTCAGGCCTGCGACGTCGGTCTTGAGTCCAGCGACGTCCGTCTTGAGCGTTACGACATCTGCTTTGAGCGTTACGACATCCGCTTTGAGCGTGCCGACATCCGTCTTGAGCGTGCCGACATCCGTCTTGAGCGTGCCGACATCCGTCTTGAGCGTGCCGACATCCGTTTTGAGCGTGCCGACATCCGTCTTGAGCGTGGCGATGTCGGACCCGAAAGTCACCGCTTCGGCTCTATGACCGGTCAACTCGCCCATGATTTCCTGGCGGAGTGCCGCGAGACGGCCAAGTATGTCCTGGTGCAGCAGCGCGAGGTCGTGCTTCGTGGCGAAATGGGCGACGATCTCGACCATCGCCTCGGCCGTGGCCGCGGAGGTCCCCGCGGCCTGCGCAGGCGACAATCCCGCCTCGACGAGGCGCTGGGAAAAGCGGAGCGTGTCGAAAGCCACAGCCGTCATGCTCGCCAGGCCAAGAAACCGACGCGTCGAGTGTCGACGATGCGATGGTGGCAGGACAAGCCCCCACGCGGGTTGTCATAGTCGGCGGGTGGTCCCCGCATCGAAGGCGTGGAGCGCGTGGGGTGGCAGCCGCAGGGGGAGCCTGTCGCCCGTCCGCACGCGGGTCGAGCCGGGCAGACGCAAGGTGAGCGCCGCCCCGTCGGCCAGGCGCGCATGGACCAGCGTGTCCGCACCCAGGGCTTCGACCAGATCGGCGACGACCTCGATGTCGGCATCGGCGCCGGCGGCGAGCTCCACATGTTCCGGCCGCACGCCCCAGACGATCGCACGCCCCTCGTCGCGGCCGGCGGCCTCGGGCAAGGGCAACGCGGCTCCGGCCGCGCGCGCGTGGCCGGCTTCGATCTTCGCCGGCAGCAGGTTCATCGCCGGCGCGCCGATGAAGCCCGCGACGAAGACCGTGGCGGGTCGCGCATAGACCTCCAGCGGCACGCCGATCTGCTCGGCGTTCCCGGCATTCATGACGATCAGGCGGTCGGCGAGCGTCATCGCCTCCACCTGGTCGTGGGTGACGTAGATCGAAGTGGTGCGGATCGTCTGGTGCAGCCGCTTGATCTCGATCCGCATCTGGACGCGCAGCTTGGCGTCGAGATTGGAGAGCGGCTCGTCGAAGAGGAAGACCTGCGGGTCGCGTACGATCGCGCGACCCATGGCGACGCGCTGGCGCTGCCCGCCGGAAAGCTGGCGCGGCTTGCGCGCGAGCAGCGGGGCGAGCTCGAGGATGCGCGCCGCCTCCTGGACGCGGCGCTCGATCTCGGGCTTCGGCGTGCCGCGCACGCGCAGGCCATAGGCCATGTTGTCGTAGACGCTTAGATGCGGATAGAGCGCGTAGTTCTGGAACACCATGGCGATGTTCCGGTCCTTGGGCTCGACGTCGTTGACGACGCGCCCGCCGATCGACACGTCGCCGGCGCTCTGCGTCTCCAGACCGGCGACGATGCGCAGCAGGGTCGACTTGCCGCAGCCGGAAGGCCCAAGCAGCACCATGAACTCGCCATCGGCGATCGCAGCGTCGATGCCGTGCAGTACGGCCACGTCGCCAAACGACTTGCGGATCCCCGCGATCTTCACCTCGGCCATGTGGGCCCTCTCATTTCTCGGTGTCCACGAGGCCTTTTACGAACCAGCGCTGCATGAAGACGACGACCAGCACCGGCGGCAGCATGGCGAAGATCGTCGTCGCCATGATCAGGTTCCAGTCGTTCTGCACCTCGCCGGTGCCGATCATCTTGGTGATGCCGATGACGATCGTCTCCATGGACTTCGACTTCGTGATCAGCAGCGGCCAGAGATACTGGTTCCAGCCGTAGATGAACAGGATGACCGCCAGCGCCGCGATGTTGGTCCGCGACAGCGGCAGCACCGTGTCCCAGAAGAAGCGCAAGGGACCTGCGCCGTCGATCTTCGAGGCCTCGACCAGCTCGTCGGGAATGGTCAGGAAGAACTGCCGGAACAGCAGCGTCGCGGTGGCTGACGCGAGCAGCGGCACGGTGAGGCCGGCGAAGCTGTCGAACATCCCGATATTCACGATGACCTCGTAGGTCGGGATGATGCGCACCTCGACCGGCAGCATCAGCGTGATGAAGATCATCCAGAAGAACACCATCCGCAGCGGGAAGCTGAAGAACACCACCGCATAGGCGGACAGCAGCGAGATCGCGATCTTGCCGAAGCAGATGACGAGCGCCATCACCAGCGAGTTGAACATCAGCGTGGCGACCGGCGTGCTGCGGATGCGCGTGCCCTCGCCAGAGCTCCAGACCGTCCAGTAGTTCTCGGCCGCCAGCGGGCCGGGCAACAGCGGCATCTGGCCGCGACCGATCGTGCTGGCGTCCCAGGTCGAGCCGATGACGGCGAAATAGATGGGGAAGGCGAAGATCGCCACGCCCAGGACCAGCACCAGATGGGGCAGCCAGTCGACGGAGCGGCGCTGCGCGGCCATCAGTAATGCACCTTCCGCTCGATGTAGCGGAACTGGATCGCGGTCAGCGCGATCACGATCGCCATCAGGATCACCGACTGGGCCGCGGACTGTCCCAGATTGAGATTGGCGTTGCCGTCGACATAGACGCGGTAGATCAGCGTCACGGTCGAGGTTCCCGGCCCGCCCTTGGTCAGCGCGTCGATCGTCCCGAACGTGTCGAAGAACGCATAGACGACGTTGACCACCAGCAGGAAGAAGGTCGTCGGCGACAGCAGCGGGAAGACGACGGTCCAGAA
>JBIKXN010000429.1:0-3524 GCA_044355765.1 Alphaproteobacteria bacterium | reverse complement strand
CGCCGCCGACACGTCGCTGGCTGTTTCCGGTCCTGCGGCGCCGGCGGTCGAAGGCAATTCAGGCACCACGGTTGTGAGTTTCACCGTGACGCGCGGCGGCGATCCGCTGGGCGCGGCGAGCGCGTCATGGTCGGTCGCGGGCAGCGGCGCAGCTCCGGCCAACGCGGCGGATTTCGCGGGCGGCATGCTCCCGTCCGGCACGGTCAGCTTCGCGTCCGGCCAGACCTCTCGGACGATCGCGGTGAATGTCGCAGGCGACAATAGGGCCGAACCGGACGAGACCTTCACCCTGACCCTGTCCGATCCCGTCGGAGCGGTGCTGGGCACGGCGAGCGCCACCGCGACGATCCAGAGCGATGACATCGACACGCGTGCACCGCTGCTGCAGTCGAACGCGATCCGGTTCGGCGGCGGGGGGACGCAGGCCACGCTGAGCTTCGACGAGGCTCTGGCGGCCGGTAGCGTTTCGCCGGGCGCCTTCGCCGTGACGGCGGGTGGCCAGCCCGTGACGGTGACGGGCGTCAGCGTCGCGGGCGGCAGGGCGACGCTGGCATTGGACGGCACGGTGGCGCTGGGCACCAGCGTGACCATCCAGTACACCGACACGGCCGGGAACCAGTCGAGCGGCGTGCTGCAGGATGTCTCAGGCAACGATGTCGCGAGTTTTTCGGCGACGACGACGCGTGTCGTCCCCGCGGATGCGTTCTCGGGCATGGCGTATCATTGGAAGAGCCATGGGCTGCTGTCCGGCGTGACGCTGTCGGCGGCGGGCGACGGCAGACACGCGGGCGCGGCATCGCTGCTCGAGCTCCGCGGCCTGTCCTTCGATGCGAATGGCGACGCGCGTTTCGACGTCTTCGCGCATGCGGGGACTGGGATCGGGTCCTTCGCCTTCGACCTGCGCGCCGGCGGCGATGCGCCGGTGACCTGGACCGCAAGCAGCTTCGCGACATGGAGTTCCCAGCCCCAGACGGGTCCTGGTCAACTGACGGTCGCGGGCTCCGGCACCTCGCCGCTGAGCGGCGAGATCAAGCTCGGTTCCGTGGTCGTGGATCTCGCCGCGGGTACGGACCGGGTCGCGGTGGACGTGCTGTCCGCGACCGTCGGGTCGGGCAGCGTTCCCGCCTTCTCGGCCACGCTGGCGACGCGGGCGACGGCGGCGCCGGGCAGCTTCGCGCTGAACGACATTCCGGACGACGTGCTGAACCTGTCGGTTGCGCGCGGCACGGCGGACACGGGCGGCGCGATCAGCGCGGCCGACGCGCTGGCGGCGCTGAAGCTGGGGGTCGGGCGAAACCCGAACGCGGATCCGGACGACGAAGGCCCGGAACAGGCGAAGCTTGTCTCGCCCTATCAATTGATCGCCGCCGACGTCAACGGCGACGGGCGCGTCAACAGCGTGGACGCGCTGGCGATCCTCAAGATGTCGGTGGGCCGCAGCGACGCGCCCGCGCGCGAGTGGATCTTCGTGCGCGAGGACGAGGATTTCTGGAACGAGACGGCCGGCAGCCTCACGATCGACCGCAACAATGTTTCCTTCTCCAAGGCCCCGCATACCGCGCCGACGGGCGGGAGCGCCGATCTGGATTTCATCGGCGTGCTGAAAGGCGACGTCAACGGCAGCTGGACGCCGGGCGGCAGCGGCGTCCAGACACTCGATCCGCAGTATTTCTTCGCGCTGTCGCAGGCGATGAGCGCGCCGCTCGACCTCTGGGGATGATGGCGGCCGGCTGCGCCGCCCGCGCGCGGTTGCCGCGCACCGCCTAGCGCGGATAGAAGCATCCGCGCGATGACGGACGACAGCGAGACGATTCGCCGGTTCGACCTCGCCGACGAGGTGGCGACGATCCGCCTTGCCTGGCGGCTGGCGCTGCTGGCGCGGCCGGGCGACGTGCTGGCGCTCAGCGGCGGGCTGGGGAGCGGAAAGACCGCGTTCGCGCGGGGCTTCCTGCGCGCACGCGCGGGCGACCCCCATCTCGAGGTGCCGAGCCCGACCTTCACGCTGGTCCAGGTCTATGATCTGCCCGGCGGCCGGGTCTGGCATCTCGACCTCTACCGGCTGGAGGCGCCCGAAGAGGCCTGGGAACTGGGTATCGAGGAGGCCTTCGCCGGTTCGATCGCCATCGTCGAATGGCCCGAGCGGCTCGGCGCATTGCTGCCGGCGGAGCACCTCGCCATCGATTTCGCGCCCGGACCGGCCCCCGGGTCCCGCCGGGTGACGCTGACGGGTTCGCCGGTCTGGCGCGACCGGCTTGCGGGCCTCGGTGGCGATGGCTGAGCGCAGCGTCGATCTTGACGCGTTCCTGGCGCGCTGCGGTCTTGCCGCCGCGCCGCGCGCGCCGCTCGCCGGCGACGCGTCGTTTCGCCGCTATCTGCGCGTGGCGGACGGCGCCGCGCGCTACGTCGTCATGGATGCGCCGCCGCCGCACGAGGATGTGCGGCCGTTCCTGCGCGTGGCGCGGCATCTGCGCGCGCTCGGCCTGTCGGCGCCGGAGATCCTGGCTGCCGACGAGGCGGCGGGGTTCCTGCTGCTCGAGGATTTCGGCGACACGACCTTCACCCGCGCGCTCGCCGCGGGCCACGACGAGGCCGCGCTCTACGAGCTCGCCACCGACGCGCTGATCGCGCTGCAGACCCATCCCTGCGCGACCGCGATCGACCTGCCGCGCCAGGACGCGGCGATGCTCGCCGATGACGGCGCGGCGCTGTTCGTCGACTGGTGGCTGCCCGAAGCGACCGGCCGCGCGACGCCGCCGGATCTGCGCGCCGAGTATCTCGCGCTCTGGCGCGCGGCGCTGGCGCCGGCGCTGGAATTGCCAGCGACCCTGGCGCTGCGCGACTTCCATGTCGACAACCTGATGGTGCTGGAGGGGCGCGCGGGCGTGGCGCGCTGCGGCCTGCTCGATTTCCAGGACGCCGCGATCGGCTCGCCTGCCTACGACCTGATTTCGCTGCTGGAGGATTCGCGCCGCGATGTCTCGCCTGCCGTCGCCGACGCGATGCGCGCGCGCCATCGCGCCGCATGGGCGCATCTGCCCGCGGCGGAGTTCGCGCGCGCCCAGGCGACGCTGGCCGCGGCCCGCCATGCGCGCATCGTGGGGTTGTGGATCCGGCTCTGGCGACGGGACGGCAAGCCCGGCTATCTCGGCTTCCTGCCGCGCAGCTGGCGCCAGCTCGAGTCGGCGCTGCGCCATCCCGCGCTGGCGGATCTGCGCGACTGGTTCGGCCGCCACGCGCCGGCTGCCACGCGCCGCGTGGCCGGGGGAGGAGAGCGATGATCGACTGCGCCGCCATTTACGGGCTCGGGCTCGCCGCCGGTCGCCGGCCGCTGACCGGCGACGCGCCGCCCGCGCTCGCCGCGGTCGGCGGGATCTCGCTGCTCGACCATGCGCTCGACCGGCTGGCAGCGCAGGGGGTGCGCCGCGCGGTGGCGAGCGCGCATCATCACCGCGCGCGGCTGGAAGAGGACATCGCGCGCCGCGGCGGCGCGCCGCGCATCGAGATCCTGGCCGAGCCCGAGGCGC
>JBIKXN010000556.1:0-2511 GCA_044355765.1 Alphaproteobacteria bacterium | reverse complement strand
CCCGCCGGTCCCGGAGGTTCCAGCCGACAGGCTGGCGCCGCTCGGAACGCCGGAGATCGTCACGCCCGTGATCGTCTCGGACGGATCGGTCCTGCTGGTCGAGATCGACAGCGCGATCGCAGTGTCTTCGGCGCCGGACGCCGGCGAAACGCTCAGACCGGGCGCGTCGGCGACGGCATCAACGGTGACGACGAAAGACGCAGAGACCGTTGCAGAGCTTCCGACGCTCGGCTCGGTCGCCGTCGCGGCCACGGTAAGCGTGAAGTCGCCGCTGGCATTCGACGGCGGCGTGATCGAAAGCCCGACCAGCTGCGCGGTCGTCAGGGTCCAGGTCCCGTCGGCGTTACGGGTGCCGGCCGACAGGCTCGCGCCCTCCGGCAGTCCGGAAATCAGGATCGTCACGACCTCCGCGCCATCGGTGTCTGCCGAACTCGCAGAAATCGAAAGGCTGATCGCGCTGTCCTCGGCTCCGCGCGCAGCGGCAACGTTCAGCGACGGAATCTGTGCGACCGGCGAGATGCCGCCTCCCGTGCCGCCGGGTCCAGTCGAAGTACCGCCCGTTCCGCTCGTCCCGTCGGTCGAGAGCGGGCCGCTGCCATTCAGACCCTCATCGCCGTCCTGTCCGCCAGTGCCGTCGTTGTTGCCGGGCGGTCCGAGCGAAGAGGGTCCGCCGCCCGTATCGCCACCTGTGGATGGCGCGGGTCCCGCGGCGGGCGCGAGGTTCTGCAGCGCGAATTCGAGCAGTTCCGAAAAACGCTTCGGTTCGCCGCCGATCACGACGACGGCCGAGTCGAGCGCCTCCGGAGATGATCGCAGAACGATCTCGCTGCCATCGGCCTGGCGCAGCAGGATATCCCCATCCTGAAGCGTCATCTCGAAACTGCGCGGATCGGCATCGATGACGACGGCCTGCTCGGGCGCGAGTTCGACCAGGACCGTCTCGCGCGCCCGGAAGAGGACGCGTCGGCGCAGCAACGCATCCGCCGAAGCATCGGGCGCGATCGCACCCGTCACCTGGGCGACTTCGGAGATCTTGTTCGGTTCTTCGGCCATGGGGGCCACCTCGCATCTGGCGCGCGCGTCACATTCCCTCGCGCCAACGCCTTGACGCTCGGGAGACGCATGCCGCCCCGGACAGGGCTTCGCGCATTGAAAAAATACGCGAAATCACCCCCCCCGGATACAGATAAACGATGGGGAAACCAGAAAATTTACAATTTTAGCAATGCCCTATGGCCACAGCGGCTACGGCCAGTGCCGACACAGGGACGCCGGGGGGCGGGCGACGCTCTGCGGGCCGCAGACCCCAGGTCAAGCGGTCAGAGCTTGGGGATGTCCAGATAGCCGCGCTCGATGACGCGTTCCAGCGCTTCGAATACCGCGCAGATCTCGTCGAAGGCCTCACGAGACTCGCGCAATGCCACAACCTGGGCACGAGAATGCGTCTTGCCTGTTCCCAGTTCGACGCCCTTCTGCAGATAAGCTGTCCGGGCCTCGGCGGCGCAATGGGCGAGGCCGACGAAATCCTCGCGCGTGACCTTGACCTTGCGCAGCGATTCGCGGTTCGCCTCGACGATCATGCGGTCCATCGCCTCCTTGAAGGCGAGCCAAGCGTGGCGGCGACGCTGATCGATCTGCTCGTTGGTCAGTAACTGGTCGGCGACTCCAGACTTGGCGAAACCGGCGAAGCGCATGGCTGAGGTCCTCCCTGGGCCCATCAGACGCAAAGAAACCTGAAGATTCCGTTAACCCCAAGCATTCAAAGGGCGATCCCAACGATCCCGGCCGCGGCCTCCAGGCTCGCCCAGCTCCCGTCGTCCACCGGGATCCCGGCTGCGCGTCGCGCGTCGCGCGCGGCGCGTTCCGGCTCGCCGGCCGTCAACACGGGGGCCGCGGCATCACGCGGCGCGCAATCCTTCATGTAGGCGAGGATGGCGGCGACCTCTTCCTGGAACCGCCCGGCGCTGCCCAGCCGTCCGGGATCGACGACGAGCCCGAAGAGATTGTTGGTGATCGTGTCGCCGCGCGGATGGCCGGGCTGCAACGTGTCTCCACCGGTCAACGCCCCGGCGAGGATGTCGATCGCAAGGCCGAGCCCATAGCCTTTGTGCTCGGCGAATGGCAGCGCCGCGCCGCCCGGCTCCGCCCAGATGACCGAAGGATCGGTGGTCGGACGCCCCTGGCCGTCGAGGACATAACCTTCCGGCACCGTTTCGCCCTTCGCCATGGCGACCCGCAGCTTGCCCACCGCGACCTTGCTGGTCGCCATGTCGAGAACGAAGGGCGTTTGCGGACCCGGCCCAGGCACGGCGATGCACACGGGGTTCGTACCCAGGCGGCCGAAGGCGCCGCCATGCGGCGCGACCAGGCCGCGATGCCCGACGACGTTGACGACCAGTATGGCGACGAACCCGGCCGCCGCGGCCATTTCGCCATATGTCCCGATGCGACCCATGTGGTGGGCGTTGCGCACGGCGAGGATGCATGCGCCGTCGCGCCGCGCGCGGACGA
>JBIKXN010000056.1:0-11773 GCA_044355765.1 Alphaproteobacteria bacterium | reverse complement strand
GACGAGCGCAAGCGCCTCGGCATGCGCACCGAGCTGGTGGCGAACCTGCCCGAGCAGATGCAGCGCGTCGGCGCAGCGGGGATGGATCGCGAGGGCCCGCGCATAGCAAGCCGCCGCCCGCTCGAGATCTCCTGCCGCCTGCGCGGCGAGGCCGGCGCGCAGTATCGTCTCGAGATCCGCGATGCCGCGCCGGCTGCTCATGGGACGGCCGAGGCCTCTTCGGCGCGGCGGGCGCCGAGCCGGGTCAGCGCAGCCCTTCCATGATGTTGCGGTTGATCGAGATCAACCCCGGAAGATCGCCCTTGCCGTCGATGATCGCCGAGGTCTCGCGCCGGACCGCGAGACAGATCGCGACCAGGCGCTTACGCAGGTCCAGCGGCAACCTGTTGTCGTCGCCGGCGAGGTCGTTCAGGAAAACGTCCCAGACCTTCTGGTTCCACAGCACCGCGTCGAACAGCGCTTTCTTGTCGTGCGGCTTCTCGGACGCGGCGATCAGCGCGCCGGTGACCTGGCCGAGCAGCCGATACTCGATCTGCCGCTGGCTCTCGACCCGGTTCTGTACCCGGCCATAGGCGACGTAACTCACGGCTTCTGCCCCGGTTTCGCCCGGTTTGCCGCCGACTGCGTCAGCGTGAGGATGCTGTCTTCCAGCGCGATGAGTTCGCGGCAGAGCTTCAGACCGGCATAGTACTCGTCGGCCACGGCGAGCCCGCCGATCCGCTCGAGCTTGGCGCGCGTGCTGGCCAGCGTCGTCGCCTCGAGATACTCGCCGAGGAAACGGGCGAAGCTCTGCGCATGCGCGGCGCGATTGTCCGGATCGATGTACATGAGCATCAGCGTGAAATAGAGCCGACGCGCGGGCGTGGTCGCCTCGGATTCCTGCATGACGTCGCGGCCACGCAGGAGGACAGCCTGGTTACGAAGGGCAAGCGATGCGCCGCTCTTGCCCGCCACCATGACGGCGCCGTTCACGATGAACTTCTCGCCGGGCTTCAATTCGATCTTCAGAGGCATGGCGGGATCTTCTTCCCGTTTGGTTTATAAAAGGTTTACGCGGGCGCCGCGCTCAACCGCGCAGCAGGCTCACGAGCACCTGCGGCGCCTGGTTGGCGATGCCCATCGCCTGGACGCCCAGCTGCTGGCGCACCTGCAGCGCCTGGAGCTGCGCGGTCTCCTTCGCCATATCGGCATCGACCAGCGCGCCAAGTCCGATGCGGACCGTCTCTTCGGTCTGCTTGATGAATTCGACCTGCGCATCGAGGCGCTTGAGATCGGCGCCGAGATTTGCGAGACCGCTGTCGAGCGACGCCTTGAACACCGCGAGCTCCGAGAGGCTCGACTGCGCCGCGACCGAGTCCGGGATCGCCCCGATGGCGAGGTCGGACACGGACTGGGCGCGCAGGGTGAAGGCCGAAGCGTCGATATTGGCGACCACCAGCACGTTGGCCGAGGCCGAGCCGGTCCCAAGAAGATTCGAGCCGTTGTAGAGCGCACCCTGGCGCAGATAGGCGTTCACCTCTTCGATCATCGAATTCAGATCCGCCGAATAGGTCTGGCGGCTCGCCGGGCTGAGCGAGTCGTCGGCGAGCTGGATGATCTTGGCCTTGATGTCCTCGAGCCGCTTCGAGACGGTCTCGCCCGCCTGCGTCGCGACCGTGCCGAGCACCTTGGCGGCCTGGAGCGACGCGCTGATGGCGGTGTAGCTCTTGATGTCGGCGCGAAGGCCGGCGGCGACCGCGAAGGTCGAGGCGTCGTCCGTGACCGAGTTGACGCGCAGGCCGCTGGTGACGCGGTTCTGCACCTGCACCATCTCGTTGGAGTTCGCGCGCAGGAATTTCTGACCGAGAAGCGCGCCGGCGTTCGTGATCACCGAGTTGTTGAACATCGTGCCAGCCTCTCCTCTTCGGGTACCGATCGCGTCCGACGACGGACCGGCTCTTCTCGGAGCGGTTAATGCACGCTGCGTGCCACCTCGTTTAGTTCATTAGTTTCAGATACTTATAGAGTAATCGCCGGGCTGGAAACGTCTGCCGGATACGCCGCGCGGCAGGTTTGACCTGCCGTTCTTGCCGAGCCCCGGAAACGCCGGAAGCCCCAAAAAGCGTGAAGCCCGGAGCGATGCCCGTATCCGGGCACCGCTCCGGGCTTCGCCGCCCGGAAGGTCGATGGAGAGACGATCAGCCGCGCAGCAGGCCGATGAGGGACTGCGGCGCCTGGTTGGCGATGCCCATGGCCTGGACGCCCAGCTGCTGGCGCACCTGCAAGGCCTGGAGCGCGGCGGTCTCGCGCGCCATGTCGGCGTCGACCAGCGCGCCGAGGCCGATGCGCACCGTCTCCTCGGTCTGCTTGATGAACTCGACCTGCGCGTCGAGCTTCTTGAGATCCGCGCCGAGATTGGCGAGGCCGGTGTCCAGGTCGCCCTTGAAGACCGAGAGCTGGGACAGGCTGGCCTGCGCGTCGGTCGCGTTGCCGACGGCGGTGACCGCGAGATCGGAGATCGCCTGCGCGCGCAAGGTGAACGCGGACGCGTCGATGTTCGAGACCACCAGCACGTCGGCGGAGCCGGAGCCGGTGCCGAGCAGGTTCGAGCCGAAGTAATTCGACTGCTGCAGGTAGCCGTTCACCTCGGCGACCATCGACACGAGGTCCGCGTTGTAGGTGGCGCGGCTGGCCGAGTTCAGCGACTCGTCGGCGAGCTGGATGATCTTCGCCTTGACGTCCTCGAGGCGCTTGGAAATCGTCTCGCCGGCCTGGACCGCGACGGTGCCCAGCACCTTGGCGCTCTGCAGCGAGGCCGCGACGGCGATATAGCTCTTCACGTCGCCGCGGATCGTCGCCGCGACCGCGAAGGTCGAAGCGTCGTCCACGACCGAGTTGACCCGCAGGCCGCTCGTGACCCGGTTCTGTACGTTCACCATCTCGTTCGAGTTCGCGCGGAGGAACTTCTGACCGAGCAGGTTGCCGGCGTTCGTGATGACCGAATTATTCATGGCCGTCGGGCTCCGTTCTGGTGTCCCGGGGACGCCCGGCGCCAATCGGCAGCCACGCTGTCCCCCTATCGGCCGTCACAAAGCACGGATCGTGCCAAACCAGATATTCTATATTTATCAGACGCTTGTTGATTCAATATCCCTTTGGCGCCGTCCCGAGCCGCCGACGCTAGGCAGGAATGCCGGGGCGAAACTGCCGGGCTTCCGGCCGCGGGAGACCGGCATCGGGGCAGGATAGGGCCGTCCCTCCATCGCCCCGGCCGCACCGGCGGCACGCGGATCCGCACCGGGCGGTTCGACCGATCGAGGTCGTGGAACAAGGCGCGGAACGCCGAACCGGTCGGGGAACTCGCGCGCGATGCCCCGCGCCTCCTGGCCGACGCCGAACGCAGAAGAAAAAGGGCGGCCACCTTGCGGCGGCCGCCCGGGTAGTTGCATCGGACGCGGCCGGTTTGGACCCGGCCGCTTCGATGCCTCTGGCTTTACCGGAACAGACCGAGCAGCGTCTGAGGCTGCTGGTTCGCGATTCCGATGGCCTGTACGCCCAGCTGCTGGCGAACCTGGTTCGCGGACAGCTGCGCCGACTCCCGGGCGAGATCCGCGTCCACCAGCGCACCGAGGCCGATACGAACGGTCTCCTCGGTCTGCTTGACGAACTCGGTCTGCGACTTGATCCGCGTGAGATCAGCCCCGAGATTGGCAAGTGCCGTGTCCAGCGACGCCTTGAAGATGGCGAGTTCGGACAGGGCGCCCTGCGCGTCGGCGTTGTCGGCAATGTCACCTGCGAAAGCGAGGTCGGTCACTTCGTTGTTGCGCAAAGTGACGGTCGACCCGTCGATGTTGCTGACGATCAGCAGATTGCCACCACCGCTTCCGAGCAGGTTCCTGCCGGTGTATTCGGCCTGCGCCAGATAGTCGTTCACCTCCTCGACCATCGAGTCGAGATCAGACTGGTACGTGTCACGGCTGGCCGAACTCAACGACTCGTCGGAGAGCTGGACCAGCTTCGCCTTGACGTCACCCAACCGGGAACTGATCTGCTCGCCTGCCGACACCGCGACCGTTCCGGCGACGACACCGCCCTGGAGGGCAGCGGCGACCGCCGTGTAGGCCTTGATGTCGCCCCGGATACCTGCCGCGACCGCGAAGGACGAGGCGTCGTCGGTAACCGTGGCCACCCGCAGACCGCTCGAGACGCGGTTCTGCGTGGTGTTCATGTCGGCCGTGTTGGCACGCAGGAACTTCTGGGCGAGCAGCGCCCCGATATTCGTGTTCACGGAAGTCATGTTGGGTTCTCCTTTTCTAGGATGGCCGGGCGTTTCTGGCCCGGTCCGCGCGCTGTCCCATTCTTGGGACGGAAGACGCGCGGCAACCCGACACAAACAAGGATCGTGCCAACCGTGGCAGCCCCGATCTTGCCTTTATTTCAATGGATTATGAGAATCGCCGAACGCGGCGGACGCGTCCCGGGAAATTTCTGCCGTGTCTGCCGGCGCCTGGCCCGGCAAGAAATGCCAGGCCTAGGTTGCCCCCCGTAAACGCCAACGCCGCCCCTCGCGGAGCGGCGTTCGCGCGATGCGGGCCCGGAGCGATCGGTTTCGAGGCGACCGCTCCGGAGCCCGTGCCGTCCGGGAGGTTTACCGGAACAGGCCCAGCAAGGTCTGCGGTGCGGAGTTCGCGATCCCGATCGCCTGCACGCCGAGCTGCTGGCGCACCTGCAGCGACGTGAGCGTCGAGGATTCCTTGGCCAGATCGGCATCCACCAGCGCGCCCAGCCCGATCTGCACGGTTTCCTGGGTCTGCTTGATGAACTCGGTCTGCGACTTCAGGCGGCTGAGATCAGCGCCGAGATTGGCGAGCGCCGTGTCGAGATCGGCCTTGAAGACGGCAAGCGTCGACAGGGCGTCCTGCGCATCGGCGTTGTCGGCGATGTTGCCCGCGAAAGCGAGATCGGAGACATCGTTGTTGTCGACCGTCACCGAGGTGCCGTCGATGTTGCTGACGACCAGCAGGTCCGCGCCGCCGGAACCCAGGAGGTTGCGGCCGCTATACTCTGCCTGCGCCAGGTAGTCGTTCACTTCCGCGACCATCGAATCGAGGTCGGTCTGGTAGGTGGCGCGGCTGGCCGTGCTGAGCGACTCGTCAGACAGCTGCACCAGCTTCGCCTTGATGTCGCCGATGCGGTTGCTGACGGTTTCGCCGGCGGAGATCGCCACGGTCACGGCGACCGTCGAGCCCTGCAGCGCCGCCGCGACGGCCGTATAAGCCTTGATGTCGCCGCGGATGCCCGACGCGACCGCGAAGCTGGAGGCGTCGTCGGTCACCGTCGAAACACGCAGGCCGCTCGAAACCCGGTTCTGCGTGGTGATGAGGTCGGCGCCGGTCCCGCGCAGGAATTTCTGCGCCAGCAACGCACCGACATTGGTGTTTACCGATGTCATTCTGGTTCTCCTCTTCTTGGATGGCCGGACGGTTCTCGTCCGGGTCGGCCGTCAACCCCATTCTGGGGACAGACTTCTCGCCGACAAGCGGCCCTGTGCAATTTCCACACCAAGCGGCCGATTTCGCCAGTTCTTTTTGATTTCAACACCTTGGCTGCCGGCGCCGGACGAGACGGCGTCGCTTTCCGGCAGATTTTGCCGATGGGATGCGGCAGATTTTGCCGGATGAGGCAATTCCTGCCGACGACTGCGTGCGGATACGGCAAATCCTGCCGGGCATGCGCGACCGGGCAATTCCGGCGACGCGACGGCAGAAACTGCCGGGCGGGAATGGCCACCCAGCGCCGCCCCTCGAACGCCTCTCGAAAATATATCGATAAAACATAAGCTTGTGACATCTCGCCGGCTGGCCCGCGGTTTGCTCTTCCCGGCCAGCCATGATTTCCATCCCCCTCGCCCCGACGCAGGCGCAAGGCCTCTCCGCCACCCCGGATGCGGCCAACGCGCTGATTACCCCTCAGGCGTCCGGTGCGTTCCAGGCCATCTTCGCCGCGGTCTCGGCAGCGCGACCGGGCGTCGCCGAAATGACGGGCATGGCGCCGTCCGCGGCGACCCCATCTGCGGGAGAGTTTCTCGGCGTCCCCGGCCTGGTCGTCGCCACAACTGCCGGACAGGCCGCTCAGACGCCCGGGACGGCGGTTCTCTCGCCGACCACCGGGCTTGTCTTTCCCGCTGACGCTGCCGCCGGCGGCCCGGCGCCGACCGGTTATCCGCTGCAGCTGCTTCCGGCCATTCCGCCGGTCGCCGCGATGCCCGCGCCGACGGCCGTCGTCCCGCATGGCACGGCCATGCCCGGCCAGACCGCAGCGTCGGAAGCCATCGCGGCATATGGTCGAACCGGTGACGCGATGGCCGCCGACGCCGGATCGATCCAGGGTACGCCCCATGCCGGGCGCCAGAACGAAGCAGACGCGACCGGCCCAGACCTGGCATCGGCAACGCCTGCGACGATCCCCAGCCAGCCCAGCGACATCCTCGCCGCGCCCGCCTCTGGCACGGCTGCCGCCGTCGGCGCCCCCAGCGCCAGCGATACCCAGTCCGGCGAAGCTGGCGCGCTCGACGTCGTCGCCACCTTGCCCCAGCAGGAAGACGCCTCGTCGCAAACTCAATCGGCGCCAATCTGGTTGCCTGTCCAGGGGCCGTTGCCTGCCCAGCCGCAACCCGGCGCTGCGGTCGCGCCGGCCCAAGCAGCGACGCCTGGTACGATCGCCGACGGGTTTCGCCCCATGGCCGACGGCTCGCAGCCGCCGGCTCAACCACCTCTCGCCGACCGTCCGAGCGCCACCGGCTCGAGTGCCAGACCATCCACGGGATCCGACGCCGCCGATCATTCCTCGGCTACCGGTTCTACACCCGACGCTCCTTCCACCTCACCCGCTCCCCCCCCGTCATCTGCGTCACCCGGATCACCCGCGACGGCGGCAGCGGCTGCAACGAAACCGGCCGCCGGCAGCTCGGCCGTCGCGAGCACGGTCCCGGCGAGCACGATCCTGACGAGCCAGCCCGCTCCTCCGGTCGGCGCGGGCGCACGCCTTCCGACGGATGGCACTCAGCAGGGCGCGACGCTGTCGCCGGCGGCGATCGCAGTGGATACCGCCCCCGCCACTCACACCTCCGGTTTCGTTTCTCCGACCACGTCAATTCCGGCATCGGCGTCGACCTCCGCGATTCCCACTGGCCCCGGGACCGGCGCGTCGCCCGCGCTCGTCGGCCCGGCGATGCCGATCCCTTCGGACGCGATCCGAATTGGCGGCCCCGCGATGCCTGCGCCTGAACTGGCGGCGGCCTCCGCGATCCCGGCGCCCGCCCTCATCGCCGAGCAGTGGGGCACCGCGCCCCTGACGACCGCGATCCAGCCGGCGTTCGCCCAGAGCACGGCAACCGGCGCTTCGCGCGGCATGGCCCAGCGCGCCACCGCCGGCTCCGGCTTCGCCGCCCAACTCGCCGATCAGGCACCCAGCGCGGAACCCGTCGCCGGAGCCGCTGCCGCCAGGACCGCGCAGGCTCACGGTGTCGCCGCCATTCCCGAAACCGCCCCCATCGCCACGGACTTCGCCGCTGCGGGCGAGCAGGCACGCGCCGACACGGCGCTGCCGATCGCGCAGACCGCTGGCCATCGTTCCGAGGCTCCGGCCGAGATCGTCGACGCGCGCCATGCACGGCAGGCGGCGCATGCTGCGACGACCCAGGTGGCGGTCGCGGTCGTGCGCGCCGTCGCGGACGGGGTCGAGCGCATCTCCATCAAGCTGCAGCCGCCGGAACTGGGGCGGATCGACGTGCGCCTCGATGTCGGCGCCGACGGCCGGGTCCAGGCCTATGTGCTCGCCGAGCGTCCCGCGACGCTCGAGATCCTGCAGCGCGATTCCCGCGAACTCGAGCGCGCGCTCAACGGCGCGGGTCTCGACACCGCCAATGGCGGTCTGTCCTTCGGCCTTCGCCAGAACGGCAATGGCCAAGCCGGCGGTGACGGACCCGCCGGCCAAGAGCGCCGGCAAGGGCCGGAAAACCGCCCCGCCGACGCGCCTCCACCCCCCCTGCCCCAGCCATCGCGCGCCGCTGCGTCCGGTCGGCTGGACATCCAGGTCTAACGACGAAATCGCATCCCAAGGAGAACGAGAGATGAGCCTTCAAGCATCCCTGCTGGCCGGCGTGTCCGGCCTCAAGGCCCAGACCCTGAGCATGTCGGTGGTGTCCGACAACATCGCGAACGTCAACACGATCGGCTACAAGAAGACGACGTCGACCTTCTCGACGCTGATCAGCGGTGCCGGCCAGGAAATCGCCTACGCCCCCGGCGGCGTCAAAGGCGCGCCCCGCCAGCTCATCAACCAGCAGGGCGTGCTGCAGTCGACGCAGCGCCCGACCGACGTCGCGATCGTCGGCGGCGGCTTTTTCGTCGTCCAGGACGACCAGGGCGACCAGCTCTTCACGCGCTCCGGCTCGTTCAACGAGAACAGCCGCGGCCAGCTCCAGAATTCCTCCGGCTATCTGCTGCAGGGCTGGAAGGTCGACCAGGCGGGCAACATCATCGACTCGGCGAAGCTCGAGACGGTGGCGGTCAGCACCGAGAGCGGCATCGCCGCCGACACCAAGAACATCTCGCTCGGCGGCAATCTCGACGCACGCGCCGTGGCACAGACCTCGCCCATCAACTTCGCCACCATGACGCCGGCGACCTTCACCCTGGCCAATGCCGACGCGATCGCCGCGCCGGCGTTCGGCCAGGATTTCAGCCGCACGCTGAAGGTCTTCGACACGCTGGGCAACAGCCACAACATCACGATGAACATCATGAAGATCGGCGCGGGCAACGACTGGGCCTTCGCGATGCAGTCGGCCGACGCGACCGGGATCACCGGCACGACCAACAACCTGGTCGGCTGGGGCACGATCAACTTCAACGGCGACGGCACGCTGAACGCGATGACCTTCTCGACGAGCACGGCAGCCCCGGCCGCCGTCACGCCGAACACGGCCGACAAGCTGGTGGTCTCGCTGCCGATCGACTGGCTGAACGGCGCCAACAACTCCACCATCGCCATCGATTTCGGCGAGGAGGACACCTCCAGCGGGTTCGCCCAGTTCGCCGCCGACTTCAACGTCCAGTCGCTGAGCCGCGACGGCGCCGAGGTCGGACTGCGGACCGGCGTCAGCATCGACACCGAGGGCTTCGTCGTCGCGTCCTACTCGAACGGCGCGACGCAGAAGCTCTGGAAACTGCCGGTCGCAACCTTCGCCAATCCGAACGAACTGCAGGCCCGCAAGGGCAGCGCCTACGGCCAGACGACGGCCTCGGGCGAGTTCACGCTGCGCGAAGCGAACAAGGGCGGCGCCGGCCGCATCGAGCCGACCTCGCTCGAAGGCTCGAATGTCGATCTGAGCGAGGAGTTCACGCAGATGATCACCACCCAGCGCGCTTACTCGGCGGCCACCAAGATCATCACCACCGCCGACGAGATGCTCGACGAATTGCTGCGCGTGAAGCGCTGATCCTGAGACCAGGGGCGGGCCGGCGACGGCCCGCCCGGAGGATTTCACATGAGCGTCATGACGACCTTCGACTACGGCGTCGCCGCGATGATGGCGCATTCCGAGGCGATGGGGGCGATCGGCCAGAACATCGCCAACATGCGCACGCCCGGCTACAAGCGCGCCGACGTCCAGTTCGCCTCGCTGATCGCCAACCCGCTGCCGGACGAACAGGTCGCGGGCAGCGTCGTCACCAAGACGCGGCGCCTGATCGACGCGCAAGGCAGCTTCGAGCGCACCGGCCGGCCGCTCGACATCGCGCTCGACGGCCCGGGAATGCTGATCTACTCGACCAGCCCCCAACCCGGCGGCGAGCTCCTCTACTCGCGCAACGGATCGCTGTCGACCATGCCCGTGGGCGTGGCCGCCCAAGGCGGACCGTTCCTCTCGGCCTATGACGACCTCTATCTGATGGCCTGGCCGATCGGTGCCGACGGCAAGGTTACCGGGACGGATGCCGGAAGCCTCGAGGCGATCCCGTATTCGTTGCGCGACGGCTTCGACGGCCGGCAGACCAGCACCGCGTCGCTCGTCGCGACCGTCCCCGCCACCGGCGGTCCGACGACCAGCTTCGAGATCTTCCGCTACGACGGTTCCGGCAACCAGAGCCGCCTGCTGTCCGACTGGAACCGCAATGTCTCGACCGTGACGCTGGCGGGCAATCTCGACTCGAGCACCGCCGCGCAGGTCGCGCCGATCGACTTCGCCGCGATGACGCCGGCCAGCTTCAGCCTCGCCGACGCCGACACGATCGCCGCGACCGGCTTCGACCACGACTTCACACGCAGGATCAAGGTCACGGACACGCTCGGCGCAAACCACGACGTCACCTTCAATGTGATGAAGATCGGCACCGCCGGCGACTGGGCCTTCGCGCTGTCCTCGCCGGATGCCGCGGGCATCGTCGGCACGACGAACAATCTGCTCGGCTGGGGCACGCTGAGCTTCGCGGGCGACGGCAAGCTGTCCGGCCTGCAGTTCTCGAACTCCGCCGCGGCGCCGGCCGACATCCCGGCGAATGCCGCAGGCGACCTCGCCACGTCGCTCCCGGTCGACTGGCTGAACGGCGCCGCCGCGTCGCCGGTGGACATAGTGTTCGGCAGCCAGAACGAAGCCGTGGGCCTGGCGCAGTCGGCCACCGATTTCAGCGTGCGCACCCTCAACACCTGGACCGCCTCCTTCCGCGATCTCGCCGGCGCCGCCATCGGCAGCCCCACGACGGTGATCTTCGACGGCGCCGGCAACCTCGTGTCGCCGGCGACCGGCGCGCTCGACGTCGGCGGCCTGTTCAGCCTCGACGTCTCGGACGTCAAGCAGCTCGGCGTCGCCTCGTACAAGGGCGAGTATCGCCAGGACGGGCTCGGCTCGGGCGACTTCCTCAACTGGCAGATCGACGAGGGCGGGGTCGTCTCCGGCGTCTTCGAATCCGGCGCGGTGACACCGCTGTACCGGCTGCCGATCGCGCTGTTCGCCAATGCCAACGGCCTGGCCGAACAGTCGCGGGGCCTGTTCGCGCAATCGACGGCCTCCGGCGCGCCGGCCTTCGAGATGGCCGGCAAGACCGCGCGCGTGGTCTCGGAGACCAGGGAGCTGAGCAATGTCAGCCTCGAGGACGAGTTCTCCCAGATGATCGTGACGCAGCGCGCCTACGCCTCCGCCGCGCAGCTGATCCAGACCGCCGACGAGATGACAAAGACCGCCCGGGACCTGCGCTGAGCATCCCGCTAATTAGTTCAAATAACAGGAAAAAAGACGATTTTTCCTTAGTCGAATCTTAAGCCTGCGGAACTAACGTCGCACGGTCCCGCCGGCCGAAGGATCCCCGAACCCGAGCGAGAATGAGAATGACCGACATCACCATCGACACCTCCGACCTCCTCCATGGCGGCGAGAGCATGGAAACGCTCCATGACGACCTTCCTCCGCCGGAAACCAAGCGCTGGGTCATCCGCCGCAAGGCGGCCGTGGTCGCCGCGGTGGCGCGCGGAGCCCTCACGCTGCAGGAGGCCTGCCTGCGCTACCGGTTGTCCGTCGAGGAATTCACCTCGTGGCAGCGGATGATCGAACGGCACGGCGTCGCCGGCCTGCGCACCACGCGCCTGCAGGATTACCGCGCTGCTTCAAGCGCTTAGGCCAGAAGATCCGGGCCAGGGCGGTCTCGCGACCGAGCGACCGACCGGCGACCCGGCAAATTTTTCCTGGCATTAACCCCCCGTTCACACAGCCGCCTTAACCTTGTTCGCGAGATCGGGC
>JBIKXN010000055.1:0-11816 GCA_044355765.1 Alphaproteobacteria bacterium | reverse complement strand
GGCACGGACACTTTCCCGCACAACTTCCTCGACGAAATGCGCATGGCCGCCTATGCGTCGCGCCTGGTGAGCGGGAATTTCCGGGCCGCGAGCACGCGCCATGTCTTCGACGCGGCGACGATCGGCGGCGCGCGCATGATCCGGCGGCCGGATCTGGGCCGGCTGGCGGCCGGCGCGAAGGCGGATTTCTTCCTGGCCGATGCGACCCACCCTGCGATGCGACCGCTGCGCGATCCGCTGCGCAGCCTGATCTATTCGGCCGGCGATCGCGCGGTGAAGGACGTCTATGTCGCCGGCCGACGCGTGGTCCAGGACGGCGCCGTGCCCGGCATCGACATCGCAGGAGCGCATGCGCGGCTGCAGGCGGCGCAGGATGCCGCGCTCGGCACGACCGCGTCGCGCGACTGGGCGCGCCGCGGGATCGACGCGATGTCGCCGCGCGTCTATCCGATGCGCGGCTGAGCCGCGCGTGGGGCGATGATCACGGCGTCCAGGCGGGACCGCGCGGCGCCGGGATGACGCCGTCGCGCGTCTGGCGTGGCGGCGGATCGTTGGGCGGCAGATCGCGCTCGCGAAGGAACAACTCGCGATTGCCGAAGAAGCTTTCGGGCTGGGCGAGATCCTCGAGCCAGGCCTGACCGCCGCGGTCGCGGCGCTCCCGGGCGAGGAAATTCACCGGCATGACCCGCACCTCGCGGAACCCATGGGCCAGCGCCGCGCCATCGGCTGCGAGCGCCATCACCTCGACGCGATAGATCGGACGCTGGAGATCGCCCGGGCAGGGCCCCTCGTAGCCGTCCAGACCGCCGGCCGGAACCCGGGCCGGCGCGCCCGCAGCAGGGGCGTCGACGATCCAGTCGCGCGGCACCTGACGCAGGACGCCGATATTGCTTATCCGGATGGCCATGCGACGGGTCTGCGCCGGCAGCCCCGTCACGGCGATGGCTGGCGACTGCGATCCCCGGCAGACATTCTCCAGCTCGAAGGCGACACCGACATCGAGCCGGACGGGCGCGCCATCGGCCATGCGGGTCTGGGCGCAGCCGCCCATTGCCAGGGCGACCGCGAGCGCCGCGGCGATACGTGTTCCACCTCGCATGCGACTGTTCTAGCCTCCGCCCGCGCGCAGGGGAACCCCCCGGACGCGGATCGGCACGGCGAGGAGCGGACGGCGGCCCATGGGCGAAACGGTCGAATGCGCGGTGATCGGCGCCGGGGTCGTCGGGCTGGCGGTCGCGCGCGCGCTTGCGCGCGCCGGCCGCGAGGTCGTCGTTCTGGAGGCCGCGGACGCGATCGGCACCGAGACTTCTTCGCGCAACAGCGAGGTCATCCACGCGGGGATCTATTATCCGACCGGCAGCCTCAAGGCGCGGCTATGCGTCGAGGGCAAGCACGCCCTGTATCGCTTCTGCGCCGAGCGCGGGATCCCGCACCGGCGCTGCACCAAGCTGATCGTCGCGACCCGGCGCGAACAGATACCCCAGCTCGAGAAACTCCAGGCCCAGGCGCGCGCCAACGGCGTCGACGATCTGGAACTGCTGGAGGCTGCGGCGGCGCAAGCGATCGAGCCCGAATTGTCCTGCGACGCGGCGCTTCTCTCGCCGTCGACTGGCATCGTCGACAGCCACGCCCTGATGCTGGCGTTCCAGGGCGATGCCGAGGACGCGGGCGCCATGATCGCCTTCCTCAGCCCCGTTCTGGGCGGCGAACTCCGCAACGACGGGATCGAACTGCGCGTCGGCGGCGTCGAACCGACGACGCTGCGCGCCCGGCTGGTCGTCAACGCGGCGGGGCTGGGGGCGCAGCGCGTGGCTGGTTCGATCGACGGGCTCGATCCGCGGCATGTGCCGCCGCTGCATCTCGCCAAAGGCAACTACTTCGCGCTGGCCGGCAGATCGCCTTTTTCGCGGCTGGTCTACCCGGTACCGGAGCCCGGCGGGCTCGGCGTGCACATCTCCATCGATCTGGCGGGCCAGGCCCGCTTCGGGCCGGATGTCGAGTGGATCGACAGTCTCGGATACGACGTCGACCCGCGCCGTGCGGACAAGTTCTATGCCGAGGTGCGCCGCTATTGGCCGGGCCTGAAGGACGGCGCGCTGCAGCCGGCCTATGCCGGGGTGAGGCCAAAGCTCGGCCCCGCGGGATCGCCGGCCGCCGATTTCGCGATCCAGGGACCGGACGCCCATGGGGTCCCGGGGCTCGTCAACCTGTTCGGCATCGAATCGCCGGGATTGACGGCGTCGCCCGCCATCGCCGAACGCGTCGTCGCCGCGTTGCATCCCTTCTTCTGAACCAGGACCTCAGGGCCCCACCTGCTGCAGCCGGTATCCGCGCGCTTCCATGCAGCCCTCGAACGCGCGCTGGCGGTCGCGCACCGCGAGCATCTCGAGCTGCTGCAGACGCACGGTGGCGAAGCTGCGATCGGCGGGGTTGCGGGCGAACATCGCCTCGCGCTCCAGCCGGTTGCGCTGGTACCAGGACAACCGGTCGATGCTGAACGCCGCTTCCTGCTGGCATTCGCCGAATTCGATGCGCCCGGGATCGAGCGCCATGCCGTAGGGGTCGACCCACCGATGGGTCGGGGCGCAGGCGGCGGCGAGGGCCAGCGCCGCGAGAGCCGCAGCGCGCATGGCCGCGCTGCGCGGTCCGGGCTTGGCATCAAGGGGGCTTGGGTTGCGTGTCGACACCGGATGCTACCCGTCGTTATCCTCGGACGCGGCCGCGCACCGGCGCCGCATCCTTCCGGAGAGCGAAACATGGAGATTCCGCGCAACGCCTTCAAGCGGGCTCTTGGCGACGGCCGTCGCCAGATCGGCATATGGAGTTCGCTGTCGAGCAACATCGTCGCGGAGATCCTGGCGCCAGCAGGTTTCGACTGGGTCCTGCTCGACATGGAGCATTCCGCGAACGAGATCCCCGGGCTCATCCAGCAGATGCAGGCCCTGACGGGCGGTACCGCGAGCGCGGTCGTTCGACCCGCCTGGAACGATCCGGTCGTGATCAAGCGGATCCTCGACGCGGGCGCGCAGTCGATCCTGGTACCGTTCGTGCAGAACGCCGCCGAGGCGAGGGCGGCCGTCGCCGCGACCCGCTATCCCCCGGAGGGCATCCGTGGCGTTTCGGCGGGCGCGCGTGGCGGCCGCTATGGCCGTATCGACGGGTATCTGCGAAAGGCCAATGCCGAGATCTGCGTCCTGGTCCAGATCGAGACCCCGATGGGCGTCTCCAATCTCGAAGCGATCGCGGCGGTCGAGGGCGTCGACGGGGTATTCATCGGACCCTCCGACCTCGCCGCCACCCATGGCCACCTGGGAAATCCCGGACATCCCGAGATCGACCGGCTGATCTTCGAAGCGGGCGCGCGGCTGGCCAGGCTCGGCAAGCCGGCGGGGTTCCTGACCTCCGACCAGGAACTGGCGCGGCGCGTGATCGCCGCCGGCTTCCAGTTCGTGGCGGTCGGCAGCGATTCCGGACTTCTCGTCAAGGCCGCCGACACGCTGGCCCGCAGTTTCAAGCCCTGAGCACCCAAGGAGAAACGCCGTGAAACCCGATCTCGTCAGCGTCGAGCCGCTTCGCCCGGAATCCATGACCGAACTGGCGCAGACCTTCACGGTCCACGCGCTGCCGGCCGACCGCGCGCTCTGGGCCTCCGCGGTCGGGCCGGTCGCGGATCGCGCGCGCTTCGTACAGACCACGGGCTTCAGCGGATGTCCCGCCGCGCTCATGAGCGCCCTTCCCAAGCTCGAGATCGTTTCGGTCATGGGCGTGGGCGTCGATGCCGTCGACCTGGCGCAGGCGCGCGCACGCGGCATCGCCGTCACCAACACACCGGACGTCCTCAACGACGACGTGGCGGATCTTTCGATCGCGCTGCTGCTGATGACCGCGCGGCGGCTGGCCCTGTCGGACCGCTACGTACGCGACGGTCGCTGGAAGCGGCTGGGCAACCAGGCGCTGGCGACCAAGGTCTCCGGCAAGCGCTTGGGGATCGTCGGCATGGGGCGCATCGGCAAGGTGGTCGCCCGCAGGGCGGCGGCCTTCGACATGGACATCAGCTACCACACCCGTACGCCCGCGGCGGTGCCCTACCGCCACGTGCCGGATCTGAACGCGCTCGCCCGCGCGGTCGATTTCCTCATCGTCATCGTGCCGGGCGGTCCGGGTACGCGTGGCCTTATCGGCGCCGAGACCATCGCCGCGCTCGGTCCCGACGGGATCTTGGTGAACGTGTCGCGCGGTTCGGTCGTCGATGAACCGGCGCTGGTCGCGGCGCTCGTCTCCGGCAGGCTGGGCGGCGCGGGGCTCGACGTCTTCGCCGACGAACCCAACGTGCCGGAGGCGCTGCTGGGACTGGACACGGTGGTCCTGGCGCCGCATGTCGGCAGCGCGACCCAGGAAACGCGCGGCGCGATGGCCGACCTGGTCGTGGCCAATCTGCGTGCCCATCTGGAAGGGCGTAAACTGCTGACGCCGGTCGGCTGAAACTCACCGTCTGGCGGCGCGGCCGCTCCAGGCGAGCGCGCCCGCGACAACGGCGCCCAGGATGGCGTAGGGCCAGAGGCCGAGGGCGAGCGGAACGGCGAGATGCTCGCCGACGAGGATCGGCGCCGGGAGGCTCTGCCGTCGATAGATCAGCGTCGCGGCCCGATAGGCCAGCAGCGCCGCCGCCACGGGCGCCCAGACCAGGTCGATCTCGCCGTGGGGTATCGCGAACATCACGAGCCCGACCAGCCAGGCGCCATCGACCAGCGCGGCCGTTCGCGACGCGGGGTCGGCACCCGCGCCGCGCATCCGCCAGCGCTCGACGAGGCGCAGCAGCAGCAGCGCCCCCAGCGCCCATTCCACCGGCCCCGGGTCGCCGAACATCGCGCGATCAGCCCGAGCGGATCAGCGCGACGGCGGCGTCGCGCTCGAAGAGATAGAGCAGCGTGCGCAACGCCTCGCCGCGCGGACCCTCCAGCCCGCCGTCGCGCGCGACGATCAGCTTGGCCTCGTCGCGGGCCATCGCCACCAGGTCGCCGTGATGGGCGACGTCCGCGACCCGGAATTCGGGCAGACCGCTCTGCCGCGTCCCCAGAACCTCGCCCGCGCCGCGCAGCCGCAGATCCTCCTCCGCGATCCGGAACCCGTCGTCGGTCTCGCGCATGATCGCCAGCCGGGCCTTGGCAATCTCGCCGAGCGGGGCTTGGTAGAGCAGCAGGCATGTCGACGCCATGTCGCCGCGGCCGATGCGGCCGCGCAGCTGGTGGAGCTGGGCCAGACCGAAGCGCTCGGCGTGCTCGATCACCATCACCGTCGCGGCGGGAACGTCGACGCCGACCTCGATCACCGTCGTCGCCACCAGGATCGCGGCATCGCCGTCGGCGAAGGCCGACATGGCGGCATCCTTCTCCGCCGGCTTCATGCGTCCATGCAGCAGCGCGACCTTGTCCGGTCCCAGGATCTGCGCGAGCGCGCGCGCGCGTTCGGTGGCCGCGGCGAGGTCGACCTCCTCGGATTCCGCGACCAGCGGACACACCCAATAGGTCTTGGCGGCCCCGTCGGCGCGACGCGCGAGGCCCGCCACCACCTCGTCCATCCGCTCCAGCGGCAGCACCCGCGTGTCGACCGGCTTGCGTCCCGGCGGCTTCTCGTCGAGGCGCGAGCTGTCCATGTCGCCGAAGCTGCATAGCATCAGCGTGCGCGGGATCGGCGTCGCCGTGGTCGCCAGGACATGGACGCCATCGCCCTTGGAAGCCAGCGCGAGGCGCTGGTGCACGCCGAAACGATGCTGCTCGTCGATGACGGCGAGGGCCAGATCGGCGAAGACCACTTCGTCCTGGAACAGCGCGTGCGTGCCGATCGCGATGCGCGCCGCGCCGTCGGCGAGCCGGGCGAGCGCCTCGCGCCGCGCGCGTCCTTTGTCGCGTCCGGTCAGCAGGACGATCTCGAGCCCGAGCGCCGCCGCGAGCGGTGCGATCGTGTCGTGATGCTGGCGGGCGAGCAGCTCGGTCGGCGCCATCAGCGCGGCCTGGCGCCCGGCCTCGCAGGCGATCAGCATGGCGAAGAAGGCGACGACGGTCTTGCCGCTTCCGACATCGCCCTGGACCAGGCGCAGCATGCGCAGCGGGCGGGCGAGGTCCGCCTCGATCTCGGCGATCGCGCGGCGTTGCGCGCCGGTCAGGGCGAAAGGCAGCGCAGCGAGCGCGCGGCGGCGCAGCTCGCCGTCGCCGGTCAGCGGGCGGCCGGTCTGGCGGCGCTGATGGTCGCGCACCAGCAGCAGGGCGAGCTGATTGGCCAGCATCTCGTCATAGGCGAGCCGGCGCCGCAACGGACCGTCGGGCAGCAGATCGACGGCGTCGCGCGGGGCATGCAGGCCCAGCAGGCTTTCGCGCCATGGCCGCCAGCGTTCGCGGGCGATCAGCGCCGGATCGAGCCACTCCGCCGGATCGGGCGCGCGCTTCAGGGCTGCCTGCACCATGCGCGTCATGATCCGGGCCGACACGCCCGCGCTGAGGCCATAGACCGGCTCGACGCCGGCGATGCGCGCAAGCTCCTCGACCGGGCCGGAATGGTCGGGATGCGTCATCTGGATCTCGTCGCGGAACCGTTCGACGCGGCCGCTGACGACGCGCTCGGCGCCTTCCGGGAACTGGGCCGTCAGCCAGTCGCCCTTGGCGCGGAAGAAGACGAGATGGATCGCGCCCGATCGGTCGCTGCAGCGGATCCGGTAGGGCAGATTGGGGCGCCGCGGCGGGATGTGGCGCTCGACCGTGACCAGCAGCGTGGCGACCGCGCCGTCCGGGGCTTCTGCGATCGGCGGCGTGGCGCGGCGGTCGATCAGCGACTGCGGACGGTGCCAGACCAGGTCCACGACCTTGTCGCCGCCGACCGCGCGCGCCACCAGCGGCGCGAGCTTGGGGCCCAGGCCGGGAAGCGAAGCGAGCGGCGCGAAGAGGGGAAAGAGGATCTGCGGGCGCATGCGGCGGGCGGGAACGCGGTGGGCGGCTGACAGCGCCGCGCCATCGGCCTATATGCATACCCCAGTTCCGCCGTCGCGACACGATCAACCGTGAAGTCACCGCCGCAGACATGACCGAAGAGCCTGTCGACATCCGCCGCAAGCGCCTCGTCCACCGGAGCCTCTACACCGGGATGAAGGAGACGGACCTGCTGCTGGGCGGCTTTGCCCGCAGCGAGGTCGCCCTGATGGAGATGGCCAGCCTCGAGATGTACGAGGCGCTTCTCCAGGAGCCCGATCCGTCGATCTATGCCTGGGCGATCGGCCGCGAGCCGGTCCCGCCGCGTCACGACAACGCCGTGATGGCGGCGCTGCGCCGCTACGCCGCGAGCGGCCCGAGGTGATCGCGCTTCCGGCGTTTCCCCCGGGCAGGCGCGTCGAGCTTGCCGGGGCGCCGCCCGGACTCGACGCGCGCGCCATCGCCGCCGTCGCCGACGCACCGGGCGCCGCGCGCACGGTCCTGCATGTCGCGCGCGACGCCGAGCGCGCCGCGCAGATCGTCGACGGGCTCGCCTTCTTCGCGCCGGAGCTGGCTGTCCTCGACTTTCCCGCCTGGGACTGCCTGCCCTATGACCGCGTATCGCCCATCGGAGACGTGGTCAGCCGCCGGATCACGACGCTGTCCCGGCTGGCGCGCGCACCGGAGCGAGCCGAGCGACGGGGCAGGATCGTCGTCGCCACCGTCAACGCGGTGCTGCAACGCGTGCCGCCGCGCGGCATGTTCGCGTCCGGAGGGTTTCGCGCCGTCGTCGGCGAACGCCTGCCGCTGGACGCGCTGACCTCGTTCTTCGCCCGCAACGGCTATGTGCGCAGCGACACCGTGCGCGAGCCCGGCGAATACGCCCTGCGCGGCGGCATCGTCGACATCTTCCCGCCCGGCACGCAGCAGCCGCTGCGGCTCGACCTCTTCGGCGACCAGCTGGAAGCGATCCGGCGCTTCGATCCGACGACGCAGGTGAGCGCCGATCGGGTCGGCGCGTTCACGCTCGAGCCGGTCGGCGAGGCGCTGCTGGATGCGCCTGCGATCGAACGCTTCCGCACCGGCTACCGCGAGCTGTTCGGGGCCGCGGGCGCCACGGATCCGCTCTACGAGGCGATCAGCGCCGGGCGCCGCTATGGCGGCTACGAGCATTGGCTGCCGCTGTTCCACGAGCGGATGGAGACAGTGTTCGACTACGCGCCGGACGCGCTGGTGACGCTCGACCATCAGTGCGACGAAGCCGTGGTGGCGCGGATCGAGCAGATCGACGAGGCCTATGCGGCGCGCGCCGAGTTCGCCCGCCGCAAGGATAGCGACGGACCGGTCTATCGCCCGCTGCTGCCCGATCGGCTCTACCTCACCGCCAAGGACTGGAAGCGCCTCCTGTCCGCCCGGCCGGTCGCGTCGTTCTCGCCCTTCGCACCCGCCGCCGAGGGCGGCGAGGCCCACGATCTTGGCGGAAGATCCGGTCCTGGCTTCGCCGAGGCGCGGACCCAGGCCAAGAGCGGCGGCAACGTGTTCGAGGCGGTGCGCGACTTCATCGTCGCGGAGCGCGCGCGCGGGCAGCGCGTCGTCGTCGCGGGCTACAGTCCCGGCGCGCGCGACCGGCTTCAGACGCTGCTCGCCGAGCATGGCTCGCCCGCGATGGCGGCGATCGCCTCGCTCGCCGAACTCGAGGCGGACCGGTCGAACCCGGTCGGCATGGCCGTGCTCGGCCTCGAGCGCGGGATCCGCGCCGACGGTCTGACGATCGTCAGCGAGCAGGACATACTCGGCGAGCGCCTGATCCGCGCCGCGCGGCGCCGTGTCCGCGCGGAGAACTTCATCGCCGAGGCGTCCACACTCGCGCCCGGCGACCTGGTGGTCCATGTCGACCACGGCGTGGGCCGCTTCGAGGGGCTCGAGACGATCGCGGCGGGCGGCGCGCCGCACGATTGTCTGCGGCTCGTCTATGCCGACAACGACCGCCTCTACGTCCCGGTCGAGAACATCGACGTGCTGTCGCGCTTCGGTTCGGAAGAGGCGGGGGCGCAGCTCGACAAGCTCGGCGGCGTCGCCTGGCAGCAGCGCAAGGCGCGGGTGAAGCGGCGCATCACCGAGATCGCGAACGTCCTGGTGCGGATCGCCGCCGAGCGACGGCTCCGGCAGGGCGAGACGATGGACCCGCCCGAGGGGCTGTTCGCGGAGTTCTGCGCGCGGTTCCCGTACCCTGAGACCGAGGACCAGGCGCGCGCGATCGACGACACCCTGGCCGATCTCGCCTCGGGCCGCCCGATGGACCGGCTGATCTGCGGCGATGTCGGCTTCGGCAAGACCGAGGTCGCGCTGCGCGCCGCCTTCGTCGCCGCCATGGCCGGGCATCAGGTCGCGGTGGTCGTGCCGACCACGCTGCTCGCGCGCCAGCATTTCGCGAATTTCGTCGCCCGCTTCCGCGGGCTGCCGCTTCGCATCGCGCAGATGTCGCGTCTGGTCGGTCCCGCCGAGACCGCGCGCACGCGCAAGGCGCTCGCCGACGGGGGCATCGACATCGTCGTCGGCACGACGGCGGTGCTGTCGAAGACGATCGCCTTCAAGGATCTGGGTCTGCTGATCGTCGACGAGGAGCAGCATTTCGGCGTGGGCCAGAAGGAACGCCTCAAGCAGCTCAAGTCGAACGTCCACGTCCTGACGCTGACCGCGACGCCGATCCCGCGCACGCTGCAGATGGCGCTGTCGGGAGTTCGGGACATGTCGATCATCGCCAGCCCGCCGATCGACAGGCTGGCGGTGCGCACCTTCGTGCTGCCCTACGATCCTGTGGTCGTGCGCGAGGCGATCATGCGCGAGCGCTTCCGCGGCGGTCAGATCTTCTATGTCTGTCCCCGGATCGAGGACCTCGCGCATGTCCAGGAGCGGCTGAAGGAACTGGTTCCGGAATGCTCCATCGCGCTGGCGCATGGGCAGATGTCGCCGGGGGTGCTCGAGGACACGATCGGCGCCTTTACCGAGGGACGCTTCGACATCCTGCTGTCGACGAACATCGTCGAATCCGGGCTCGACATGCCGCGGGTCAACACGATCGTCATCCACCGCGCCGACCAGTTCGGCCTCGCCCAGCTCTACCAGCTGCGCGGGCGCGTCGGCAGGTCGAAGCTGCGCGCCTACGCCTATCTTACGATCCCGCATGATCGGGTCCTGAACCAGACCGCGCAGAAGCGCCTCGACGTCATGCAGACGCTCGACTCGCTCGGCGCGGGCTTCCAGCTCGCCTCGCACGACCTCGACATCCGCGGCGCGGGGAACATGCTCGGCGACGAGCAGTCCGGCCATATCCGCGAGGTGGGGATCGAACTTTACCAGCACATGCTCGAGGAGGCGGTGACGGCGGCGCGCGCCGAGGGCAGCGAGGGTCCGGCGGCGGACGAATGGTCGCCGCAGATCAACGTGGGCACCGCCGTGCTCATCCCCGAAGCCTATGTCGGGGACCTGTCGGTACGGATGGGGCTGTACCGGCGGCTGGCGAATTTCTCCGAGCGGGCCGAACTCGATGCCTTCGCCGCCGAACTCGCCGACCGTTTCGGCCGACTGCCCGCCGAAGTCGAGAACCTGCTCGAGGTCGTCGCCGTCAAGCAGATGTGCCGTCATGCGGGCGTCGAGAAGATCGACGCCGGGCCGAAGGGCGCGGTGGTGTCCTTCCGTGGCAATCGCTTCGCGAAGCCCGAGAAGCTGATCGGCTTCATCACCCGCGACGCGGCGTCGATGAAGGTGCGGCCGGACCATAAGCTGGTCTTCGTCGCCGACTGGGAAAACGCGCGCGACCGGATGCGCGGCGTCGCAAAGCTGGTCGGCGATCTTGCGCGTCTGGCGGCCTGACGCGCCCCACGCCCGTCAGGCCAGCGACGGATCAATCTGGCCTTCGCCGCGGCGCGCGACCTCGAAGACCTCGAGGAACTGCGCCACGGGCTGCGCGCCGGACAGCGCATAGGCCCGGTCGACGATGAAGCAGGGCACGCCCGCGATGCCGATCTGCCGCGCGAACGCGTCCTCGCCGCGGATCTGCTCGGCGTCGGCGTCGCCCGCCAGATAGGCCGCCACGGCCTGCGGATCGAAGCCCGCGCCATGGGCGACCCGCGTAAGCGTCGCGTCGTCGCCGATATCCGCGCCTTCGAGGAAATAGGCCGCGAACAGTGCCTCGACCATGCGGTCCTGGGCGTCGAGCGCGACCGACCAGCGGATCAGCCGATGGGCCTGGAGCGTGTTCGGGGTGCGCCGGATCCGGTCGAAGGCGAAGTCGATGCCGAGTTCGGCGCCGATCGTCGCGATCTCCGAAAAGCGCGCCTGCGCGTCGGCATCTCCGAACTTCGCGCGCAGATAGGCGGCCCGTTCCATCCCCTCGCGTGGCATGTCGGGGTTGAGCTGGAACGGCCGCCAGACGATCCGCACGTCGCCGCCGTCCCATTGCGCGAGCGCGGCCTCCAGGCGGCGCTTGCCGATGAAGCACCACGGGCAGATGACGTCGGAGACGATGTCTATGTCCATGGGCGCAAGATACGCGGCGCCAACCAGGGTGTCGACGGTCGGCCGGTCGCAGGGGCATACTTCCCGCCGTACTTTTCCGGCGGCGAGGCGGGGAGCGATGGCGATGCGCGATGCGTCGTCGCACGGCGACATCTTCGAACGCGACCTGGGCCCGCGGCCGGCGAACCGCGAGTCGCTCAGCCCGGTCGCCTTCCTGGAGCGGGCGGCGGCGATCTTTCCGGACCGCACGGCGGTGATCGACGGCGCCAGGCACGTCACCTACCGGGTCTTCGCGTCCCGGTGCCGGCGCCTTGCGTCGGCGCTGCAGCGGCGCGGCAT
>JBIKXN010000428.1:0-3561 GCA_044355765.1 Alphaproteobacteria bacterium | reverse complement strand
GCGATGGTCGCGTTGCCCGTGTAGCCCATCGCCGCGCGCAGGCCACCGACCAGCTGGTGGATCACGTTGCCGATGGGTCCCTTGTACGGAACCCGGCCCTCTATCCCTTCAGGCACCAGCTTCAGCGAATCCTTGATGTCCTGCTGGAAGTAGCGGTCGGCCGAACCGCGCGCCATCGCGCCGACCGAGCCCATGCCGCGGTAGGACTTGTACGACCGCCCCTGGTAGAGGATCACCTCGCCCGGCGCCTCGTCCGTGCCCGCGAACAACGAGCCGAGCATCGCGCAATCCGCGCCCGCGCCGATCGCCTTGGCGAGGTCCCCGGAATACTTGATGCCGCCGTCGGAGACGACGGGAACGCCACGTTCGCGGGCCGCCGCGACGCAGTCGACGACCGCGGTCAGCTGCGGCACGCCGACGCCGGCGACCACGCGCGTCGTGCAGATCGAGCCCGGGCCGATCCCGACCTTGATCGCGTCCGCGCCCGCGTCGATAAGCGCGCGGGTTCCGTCGGCGGTCGCCACGTTGCCGGCTACGACCTGGGTCGAGTTGCGCAGGCGACGCACGCGATCGACAGTGGCCAGCACGCCCTCCGAATGGCCATGCGCGGTGTCGACGATGACGACGTCGACCTCGGCGTCGAACAGCGCTTCGGCCCGCGCCACGGCCTTGTCGCCGACGCCGACCGCCGCGGCGGCGCGCAGCCGCCCCTTGTCGTCCTTGCAGGCGTTGGGGAAACGCTGCGCCTTTTCGATGTCCTTCACGGTGATCAGGCCGATGCAGCGATAGGCGTCGTCGACGACCAGCAGTTTCTCGATGCGATGCTGGTGGAGCAGCCGCTTGGCCTCCTCGCGGCTGACTCCTTCCTTCACGGTGACGAGCCGCTCGTGGGTCATCAATTCGCGCACGGGCTGCATTGCCTGAGATGCGAAACGCACATCGCGGTTGGTGAGTATCCCGACCAGCCGACGCGTACCGGGTTCGACCACCGGGATCCCCGAGATGCGGTGGTCGGCCATCAGCCGCAGCGCGTCGGCCAGCGTCTCCGCAGGGCCGATCGTGACCGGGTTGACGACCATTCCCGATTCGAACTTCTTGACCTTGCGGACCTCGTCGGCCTGCGCGGCGATGTCGAGGTTGCGATGGATCACCCCGAGCCCGCCGGCCTGCGCCATGGCGATCGCGAGCGCGCTCTCCGTCACCGTGTCCATGGCCGCGGAGAGCAGGGGGATCCCGAGTTCGATGTGCCGCGTCAGCCGTGTGCGCGTGTCGACATCCGCCGGAAGCACGGCGGACCGCGCGGGCTGGAGCAGGACGTCGTCGAATGTCAGGGCTTCGCGGATCTGCATGCCATCTCCTGCCGGGCCGGAAAATGGCGGCGCAGTCTACACGGACCGCGCGGCATCACAAGCCGCCACCGTCCTCGGTCCGGAACCCCTGGGCGACGAGAAAGAACTCCGCCGACTCGCGGCGGCTGGACGGAGGCTTCGCGCGCGAGACCCGCGCGAAACGGCGACGTAACGCCGCCAGGAAATCGCGCTCGCCGCTGCCTTGGAGCATCTTCGTGACGAAGGCGCCGCCGGGACGCAGCGTCCTGCATGCGAAGTCGAACGCGGCCTCGGCGAGGTTGAGGATCCGCAGATGGTCGATGTCTGGCTGCCCGGAGGCCGACGGCGCCATGTCGCTGAGGACGAGATCGGCGGCGCCGCCGACCATGGCCGAGAACCGCGCCAGCACGTCCTCGGACAGGAAGTCGCCCTGCAAGATCTCAACCCCCGGTATCGGGTCGAGGGGCAGCAGGTCGATCGCCACCACGCGGCCCTGTCCGTCGCGCGCCTTCACCCGCTCCGCGGCGACCTGCGACCAGCCGCCCGGCGCGGCACCGAGATCGACCACAGTCTGGCCCGGACGCAGCAACCGGAACTCGCGGTCGATCTCGGACAGCTTGAACGCCGCGCGACTGCGGAACCCGCCCGCCCGCGCCTTCGCGACATAGGGATCGTTGATCTGCCGCGTCAGCCAGCGCCGCGAGGAGACGCTGCGCGCGCGCCCGTCGCGCAGCTTCTCGCGCTGACGGTCGCCGGCGCCCGCATCCCGGCGATCACCCATCGACCGATCCGCGCCGCTGTCCGCCGGTTCTGGAAGCCATCAGCGCCAGGATGATCCCCTCGCGCAAACCGCGGTCGGCCACCCGCAGCCGCCCCACCGGCCAAGTCCGGCAGATCGCCTCCAGGATCGCGCAGCCCGCCACCACCAGGTCGGCGCGCTCGACGCCGATGCAGGGGGTCGCGGCGCGACCGGCGAAGTCGAGGGCGGCGAGCGCATGGCTTATGCCGACGATGTCCGCGAAGTCGAGCCAGGATCCGTCGACGACGCGCCTGTCGTAGCGCGGCAGGTCGAGCTTGATCCCCGACAGCGTCGTGACCGTACCCGAGGTGCCGAGCATCTGCACGGTGCCCGCCGAGATATGCTGGGAGATCCGGTTGCGCTGCTCGAACGGCGCCAGCAGATCAGCGACCTCGGCCATCATCCGCAGGTAGTCCGCCTGGGGAACGGTGTCGCCGCCGAAACGCTCGGCGAAACCGACCACACCGCAGGCGATGGAGATCGAATCCACGATCCGCCACCCCGCCCCTGCCTGATCCGCCAGCCACGTCACCTCGGTCGACCCGCCGCCGATGTCGAACAACAGCGCATGCGGGACACGCGGGTCGAGCAGCGGCGCGCAGCTGGCGAAGGCGAGTTCGGCCTCCTCGCGCGCGCCGATGATTTCCAGTGCCATGCCGGTGTCCCGCAGGACCTGGTCGAGGAAGGCCGCGCCGTTGCGCGCCTTGCGGCATGCCTCCGTCGCGACCCCGCGGAAATGGGTGACCCCGCGGCGCTGCAGCTTTCGCGCGCATATCTCGAGGGCGTCGGCGGCCCGCTGCATGGCCTCGCCGGCGAGTTCGCCGGTCGCCGCGACCCGCTCGCCCAGGCGCACGATCCGCGAGAACGCGTCTACGACGCGAAACCCGTCCCAGGTCGGCCGAGCCACCAGCAGGCGGCAGGTGTTGGTTCCCAGGTCGAGGGCCGCGAAAACGCCGCCCCCATCGCCACGCCATGCCACTTTCGATCCCCTGCGTTCCGTCGTCGCTCCGTCGGCCAAGCGGGCCCGCCGCAGCCCCCGTACGACTCGCCCTGCCAGTCTAGCCGAGGACGGACTTGTGTCGATCCCCCGACCGAATTATACCCCCGCCTCGCACGGTTTCGCTTCGAGCGGGACGTCGCGCGGACGGCCCTGCTGGGGGATCGTCTAATGGTAGGACTGCAGATTCTGACTCTGCCTATCGTGGTTCGAGTCCACGTCCCCCAGCCATCCGCTGCCGCCAGCCAACCGGATCCGCGCGGCCCTGCGGCTAGGCTGTCGAGGACGGACTGACATGCTGGGCCATGGCGATGCGGAAATAGGCCTTCTGGCCTTCTGGCGGCGCTCCATACGCTCCGGGCAGTCCTGGACCGTCTTCGCGGTCGAACTCGAGGCGATCCATACGCTGCTCGAGACCGCACGCACGCACAGGATAC
>JBIKXN010000427.1:0-3563 GCA_044355765.1 Alphaproteobacteria bacterium | reverse complement strand
CGCGGGCAATACCGCGGTCGATGCCGCGTCGCGCGTCGCGCTCAGCGGAACACGACCTTGACGACTTCGTAGGCCTTGGAGCCCTTGGGCGTTACGACTTCGACGCTGTCGCCGGTCTGCTTGCCGATCAGCGCGCGCGCGAGCGGCGAGGTGATCGCCAGCAGGCCGCGGTCGATATCCGCCTCTTCCTGTCCCACCAGCTGGTAGGTGGTCTTCTCGTCGGTATCCTCGTCGGCCAGCGTGACATGGGCGCCGAACTTCACCTGCTTGCCGGTCAGTTGCGAGACGTCGATCGTGTCGGCGCGGGCGAGCTTGTCCTCCAGATCCGCGATCTGTCCCTCGATCAGGGACTGGCGTTCGCGCGCGGCGTGGTACTCGGCGTTCTCGGACAGGTCGCCATGCTCGCGCGCCTCGGCGATCGCGCGGATGACCGCCGGCCGTTCGACGCTCTTCAGCGCCTTCAACCGGGCCTCGAGGCGGGCATAGCCCTCCTTGGTCATGGGGATCTTGTCCATAACGCAAGCTTGTCGCGCCGGTCGCGCCCCCGTCAAGCGTCGCCAGAGCCGCCGGGGCTAGAATTCCCGCTTGAAATAGGATTGCAGCGGGGCGACCTCGAGCGCGCCCGCGCGCAGCGCCGCGATCGCCTCCACCGCCGCGCGCATCCCGGCCACGGTGGTGTAGTAGGGGATCGACGCCATCAGCGCTGTCTGCCGCAGGCTGAAGCTGTCGCTCATCGCCTGCCGCCCCTCGGTGGTGTTGAAGACCAGGTGGACGTCGCCGTTCTTCATCGCATCGACGATGTGTGGACGGCCTTCGAGCACCTTGTTGATCTCGTCGACCGGGATGCCGGCGGCGCGCAGGAATGCGGCGGTCCCGCGGGTGGCGACGATCCTGAAACCCATCTCAGCGAGGCGTCGCATGGGCGCCGCGATCGCCTGCTTGTCGCGGTCCTTGACGCTGACGAAGACGCAGCCGCCGCGCGGCAGGTTGGAGCTGGCGCCGAGCTGCGCCTTGGCGAAGGCGTGGCCGAAGTCGCGGTCGAGGCCCATCACCTCGCCGGTCGACTTCATCTCCGGCCCCAGGATGACGTCGGTGCCGGGGAAGCGCGCGAACGGGAAAACCGCCTCCTTGACCGCGACATGGTCGAGCGCGGCGGGCCGCAGACCGAACCCTGCGAGGTTTTCCCCGGCCATCACGCGCGCCGCGATCTTGGCGATCGGCACGCCGGTCGCCTTGGCGACGAAGGGAACGGTCCGCGAGGCGCGCGGGTTGACCTCGAGGATGTAGACCTCGCCGTCCTTGACCGCGAACTGCACGTTCATCAGCCCGACGACGCCCAGCGCGCGCGCGAGCGCGGCGGTCTGCCGCGCGATCTCGTCGGTTGTCTCCGGGGGCAGCGAATAGGGCGGCAGCGAGCAGGCGCTGTCGCCGGAATGGATCCCGGCCTCCTCGATATGCTCCATGATCCCGGCGACGTGCACATGGCCTGCATCGGCGAGCGCATCGACGTCGACCTCGATCGCGTCCTGCAGGTAGCTGTCGATCAGCACCGGATTCTTGCCCGAGACACGCGCGGCCTCGGTCATGAACCCGCGCAATTCGCCGACGTCGTGGACGATCTTCATCGCCCGGCCGCCGAGCACGTAGCTCGGGCGCAGCAGCACCGGATAACCGATGCGCGCGGCCGCGGCCTCGGCTTCGGCGAGGCTGAAGGCGGTCCCGCTCGGCGGTTGCTTCAGCTTCAGGCGCTCGAGCAGCCTGGCAAAGCGCTCGCGATCCTCGGCGAGGTCGATCGCGTCCGAGGACGTGCCGAGGATGGGGATGTCGGCGACGGTCAGCGCGTGCGCGAGCTTGAGCGGAGTTTGGCCGCCGAACTGGACGATGACCCCAAGCACGGTGCCGCGGGACTGCTCTCGCCGGATCACCTCGATCACGTCCTCGGGCGTCAGCGGCTCGAAATAAAGCCGGTCGGCCGTGTCGTAGTCGGTCGACACGGTTTCCGGGTTGCAGTTGACCATGATCGTCTCGTAGCCGGCCTCGCGCAGCGCGTAGACGGCATGGACGCAGCAATAGTCGAACTCGATGCCCTGGCCGATGCGGTTCGGCCCGCCGCCGAGGATCACCACCTTGCGGCGGTCGCTCGCCTCGTCTTCGCTCTCGGCGGGCGACATCCCGTCGCCCTCGTAGCTCGAATAGAGATAGGGCGTGCGCGAGGCGAACTCCGCCGCGCAGGTATCGATGCGCTTGAAGGCGGGGACGATGCCGAGCGTCCGCCGCGCCGCGGCGACGTCGGTCTCGGCGCGCCCCGAGATTTCGGCCAGCCGCGCGTCGGAGAAGCCCATGCCCTTGACCCGCGCCCAGCCTGGCGCGTCGGTCGGCAGGCCGTCCGCCCGGATCCCGGACTCGACCTCGACGATCTCGCGGATGCGCTCGACGAACCAGGGATCGACCTTGCAGGCGGCATGCACCTCGGCGACGGAAAAGCCGTGCCGCAGAGCCTGGGCGATGACCAGGAGACGGTCCGGGGTCGGCTTGGCCAGGGCGGCGCGGATCGCGTCGCGGTTGGCGCCGCCCTGCGCGCCCTCGATCTCGACCTCGTTGAAGCCGGTGAGACCGGTCTCGAGCGAGCGCAGCGCCTTCTGCGCGGATTCGGCGAAGCAGCGGCCGATCGACATCGCCTCGCCGACCGACTTCATCGACGTCGTCAGCAGCGCGGGCGTGCCGGGGAACTTCTCGAAGGTGAAGCGCGGCATTTTCGTGACGACGTAGTCGATCGTCGGCTCGAAGCTGGCAGGCGTCACGCCGGTGATGTCGTTCTTCAGTTCGTCGAGCGTGTAGCCGACCGCGAGCAGCGCCGCGACCTTGGCGATCGGAAAGCCGGTCGCCTTGGACGCCAGCGCCGAGCTGCGCGAGACGCGCGGGTTCATCTCGATCACGACCAGGCGGCCATCCGCTGGGTTGACCGCGAACTGGACGTTGGATCCGCCGGTGTCGACCCCGATCTCGCGCAGCACCGCGATCGAGGCGTTGCGCATCAACTGGTATTCCTTGTCGGTCAGCGTCAGCGCGGGCGCCACCGTGATCGAGTCGCCGGTATGGATACCCATCGGGTCGACGTTCTCGATCGAGCACACGATGATGCAGTTGTCGGCGCGATCGCGCACGACCTCCATCTCGTATTCCTTCCAGCCCAGCACGCTTTCCTCGACCAGCGTCGAGCCGACCGGCGATGCGCGCAGCGCGCCCGCCACGATCTCCTCGTACTCGTCGCGGTTGTAGGCGATGCCGCCGCCCGTGCCGGCAAGCGTGAAGCTGGGGCGGATGATCGCGGGCAGGCCGACCAGGTCGAGAGCGTCGCGCGCCTCGGCCATCGAAGTCACGAGCCGCGAGCGCGGGCTCTCCAGCCCGATCTTGTCCATCGCGTCGCGGAACTTCAGCCGGTCCTCGGCCTTGTCGATCGCGTCGCGCTTCGCGCCGATCATCTCGACGCCGAACTTCTCGAGCACGCCCATGTCGGCGAGCTTCATCGCGGTGTTGAGCGCGGTCTGCCCGCCCATCGTCGG
>JBIKXN010000426.1:0-3568 GCA_044355765.1 Alphaproteobacteria bacterium | reverse complement strand
GCCGAGCGGCAGACGGGCTGAGATGCGGCTCGTCTTCATGGGCACGCCGCCCTTCGCGGTGCAGGCCCTGGCGGCGCTCGCCGATGCGGGCCACGAGGTCGTCTGCGTCTATACCCGGCCGCCGCGTCCGGCCGGACGCGGACAGCGCGAAGCCCGATCCGCCGTCCACGACTGGGCGATCGCCGCCGGCGTGCCCGTGCGCACGCCGCGCGGTCTGCGCGAACCCGCCGAGCAGGAAGCCTTCGCGGCGCTGGGCGCCGATGTCGCGGTCGTCGCCGCCTATGGGCTGATCCTGCCGCGCGCGGTGCTCGGCGCGCCCCGCCATGGCTGCATCAACATCCACGCCTCGCTGCTGCCGCGTTGGCGCGGCGCGGCTCCGATCCAGCGCGCGATCCTGGCGGGCGACCGCGAGAGCGGCATCACGATCATGCGCATGGACGAAGGCCTCGACACCGGGCCCATGCTGCTGCGCGCCGCGGTGCCGATCGGTCCGCAAACGACGGCCGGCGAACTCCACGACGCGCTCGCGGCGCTGGGCGCGCGGCTGATCGTGGAGGCGCTGGCACTGCTCGCGACCGGCGACGCGGCGGCCACGCCGCAGCCCGACGCGGGCGTGACCTATGCCGCCAAGATCTCGAAGGACGAGGCGCGGCTCGACTGGACGCGACCCGCGGGGGAACTTGCGCGCGTCGTCCGCGGCTTCAATCCTGTGCCGGGCGCGTTCTTCGAACTGGAGGGCGAGCGGATCCGCATCCTCGCGGCGGAGCAGATCGGTGCGCATGGCGCGCCGGGAACGGTGCTGGATGACAGGCTGACCGTGGCTTGCGGCGACGGTGCCTTGCGTGCGCTGGTGGTCCAGCGGTCCGGACGCGCGGCGATGGACGCGCACGCGTTCCTGCGCGGCCGGAAGCTGCCGGCTGGCACGCGGCTGGCCTGACGCGATGCCGCGCTATCGCCTGACGCTGGAGTACGACGGCGGACCCTTCGTCGGATGGCAGCGACAGACCAGCGGCCCCTCGGTCCAGGCCGCGCTGGAGGCGGCGTTGGCGAAATTCGCCGGCGAGGCGCCCGAGGTCGTGGCCGCGGGGCGAACCGATGCCGGGGTCCACGCTCTCGGTCAGGTCGTCCATTTCGACCTCGCGCGCGTCTGGGATCCGCGCAGGATCTGCGACGCGCTCAACTATCACCTTCGGCCTGATCCGGTCGTGGCGCTCGCCGCGGCCGAGACGCAGGACGATTTCCACGCGCGGCTTTCCGCGGTCAAGCGCAGCTACCTCTACCGGATCCTCAACCGCCGCGCGCCGCCGGCGCTCGATGCCGGCCGGGTATGGCCGGTCGAGAAGGCGCTGGACGCCGAGGCGATGCACGACGCGGCCCAGCTGCTCGTCGGCCATCACGATTTCACCTCGTTCAGGGCCTCGATCTGCCAGGCGCGCAGCCCGGTCAAGACGCTCGACCTGCTCGCGGTGCGGCGCGCGGGCGAGGAGATCCATGTCGACGCGGTCGCGCGGTCCTTCCTGCACCACCAGGTGCGCAACATCGTCGGAACGCTGGTGCAGGTCGGGCTGGGAAGATGGACGCGCCATGACGTCGCGGCGGCGCTGGCCGCGCGCGATCGCCGCGCGGCAGGGCCGACCGCGCCGCCCGGCGGGCTCTATCTGGTCGCCGTCGCGTACTGATCAGGCTGCGCCGGGCGGCAGCGGCCAGGCGTTTTCGAGCGTCAGAACGGTGCGGAAGATCGACAGGCCGAGCACGAATTCGACCAGCGACAGCCCCGCCGCCGCCGGCCACGAGACGTCGAGCGCGACGCGGATGGCGAAAGCCAGATAGCCGATCAGCGCGAGGCGCAGTCCGATCTCGACCACCGAGTCCAGGGGCGAGGGCAGAAGGCCGGACAGCGTCACAGGGGTGACGACCAGCAGCACGCAGATCTGGAACAGGCTCGCCCAGTTGTAGGTCGCGACCAGCATCGTGAAGCGATGCCCGCGCTCGGCGATCTGCGCGGCGAAATGTGCGATGACGGGGAAGGCGGTCCAGCCGACCGCGTAGGCGATGATCTCGATGGCGACGATCTCGAGCGTATCGGCGCGCGGCGGGAAATAGGACAGGCGCAGCAGCGTCAGCGGGAGCGCCACCGGCAGCGCCAGCCCCGCCGCCCAGAAGGAGCGCGCCGCCCCGGCGCGCGAGGTGTCGATGAAGCGGATGCCGTCGGGGTTGCCGCGTGCGAGTCGCGCGGCGCCGTAGAGGGCGGTGAGCGCCTCCGCGAGCCGGATCATGCGGCGGCCGCGAAGAAACGGACGAGCACTGCCTCGTAGATGCGCGACAGCGCATGGATATCCGCCACCGGCGCGCGCTCGTCGATCTTGTGCATGCTGCGTCCGACGAGGCCGAAATCGATCACCGGGGCGTGCCGCGCGATGAAGCGCGCGTCCGAGGTTCCGCCTGTGGTGCTGAGCGCTGGCGTGCGGCCGGTGACGTCGGCGATCGCCGCGACCAGTATCTCGCTCAACCGTCCGCGCGCCGTCAGGAAGGATTCGCCGGAAACCTCGATCGCGAGGGCGTAGCGGCCGCCGACGGCGTCTAGCGTGCGGCGGATCCGCGCTTCCAGCGAGGCGGAGCTGTGCAGGTCGTTGAAGCGGATGTTGAATCGCGCGCGCGCGCGCGCCGGGATCACGTTGGTCGCGGGATTGCCGACGTCGATCGTGGTGATCTGGAGGCTCGAGGGCTGGAAGTCGGCGTTGCCGGCGTCGAGCGGCTCGGCGGTCAGCGCCGTCAGCATGCGCAGCAGCGTGTGGATGGGATTGTCGGCCAGATGCGGATAGCCGACATGGCCCTGGATCCCCGTCACCTCGATGGTCACGTTCATGCTGCCGCGCCGGCCGATCTTGGCCATGTCGCCGAGCGCGCTCTCGCAGGTCGGTTCGCCGACTATGCAGGCATCGATGCGTTCGCCGCGCGCGGCGAGCCTCTCGATCATCTTGCGCGTGCCGTTGATCGACGGGCCTTCCTCGTCGCCGGTGATCATCAGGCTGATCGAACCGTCGAAATCGGGGCCGCGGGCGGCGAGGAAACGCTGCGCGGCGGCGACGAAGGCGGCGATCGCGCCCTTCATGTCGGCGGCACCGCGGCCGTAGAGCGTGCCGTCATGGACCTCGCCCGCGAAGGGCGCGATCGACCAACCCGCCAGATCGCCGACCGGGACGACGTCGCTGTGCCCGGCGAAGCAGAAATGCGGCCCCGCCGACCCGCGGCGCGCGAAAAGATTGTCGACGTCGGGCGTCCCCGGCTCGGAGAAAGGCATGCGCTCGCACCGGAACCCGAGCGGCGACAGCGCGGCTTCGAGCACGCCGAGCACGCCCTCGTCGCGGGGCGTGACCGACGGCCGGCGGATCAGCGCCTGGGCGAGGGCGACGGGGTCGATCCCCGTCATCGCGGCGCGGCCGCGCTCATCCGCGCAGCAATTCGTTGATCGAGGTCTTGGAGCGGGTCTTCGCGTCGACGCGCTTGACGATGACGGCGCAATACGTGCTCGGCCCGGGGGACCCGTCGGCAAGCGGCTTGCCCGGCA
>JBIKXN010000054.1:0-11913 GCA_044355765.1 Alphaproteobacteria bacterium | reverse complement strand
CGACGGATGGCGACTGGCCCACGGAAGCGTCAGCCCGCCAGCTCGCGCGAGCGTCGCGCCGCCGCCGCCACCGCGCGCGTCATCAGCGGCTGCAGCCCGTCGGCCGCCATCAGCACCGCGAGCGCCGCCGCGGTGGTGCCGTTCGGCGAGGTGACGTTGCGGCGCAGCTGGCCCGCTGTCTCGGTCGAGCGGTGCAGCAATTCGCCGGCGCCGGCGACCGTCGCACGCGCAAGCCGTGCCGCCAGCTCCTCCGGCAGGCCGGCGGCGCGTCCGGCCTCGGTCATGCATTCGGCGAGCAGGAACGCATAGGCCGGGCCGCTGCCGGAGACGGCCGTGACCGCGTCCATCAGCGCCTCGTCCTCGATCCAGCATACCTCGCCGACAGCGCGCAGCAGACGGTCGGCGAGGTCGCGCTGGGCCTGCGAGACGACGCCGTTGGCGCAGCACGCCGCGATGCCGCGGCCGACCTGTGCCGGCGTGTTGGGCATGGCGCGCACGATCGCGGCGGTGTCTCCCAGGCGCTGCGCGAAATAGGAGAGCGGCCGGCCAGCGGCGACGGAAAGGAACACCGTGCCGGCGCCCGCGAACCGGGCATAGGCGGGGACCACCTCGTCCATGATCTGCGGCTTGGTCGCCAGCACGACGGCTTGCGGGCGGAACTGCGCGGGGATGGCGTCGGCGGTCGCGACGACGGCGAGGTCGCGCCGTCCGGACGGTATCGCGCCCGGCGCCGGCTGCGGTTCGACGACGACGACCGGGGTAGGGGCGCCGTCGCCTGCGAGCCAGCCGGCGAGCATCGCGCCGCCCATCTTTCCGCACCCGACCAGCAGCAATCCGGCGGTTTCCATGGTTCGGTTCCTTTGCGATATGTCCAGGCGCACGCCGTCGCCTGCGTCGGGCGCGTCAGGCTTCGCCCTGCGTCTCGGGCAGCGCGGCGGCGATCGCGTCGGCCGGCGCCTTGCCGCCCCAGACGACGAATTGCAGCGCGGGGTGATAGCGCTCGCAGGCGTTGACCGCGCCCTCGATCAGGTCCTCGAGCAGTTCCACCGAAGCGCCGCGGATCCCGCGCAGCGGCACGGCATGGCGGAACAGCGGCATGTCGTCGCCCTGGGGCAGGTCGAAATGCCCCATCCACATGCGTCCGTTCGCCAGCATCAGCAATTCTCCGACGGCCGCCCGCCGCTCGCGCGGCACGCGCAGGTCGACCCCGCAGAACAGCTGCAGCACGCTGTGATCGTGGGACCAGGCGAAATGCAGGTCGTAGTCGCTCCATCGCCCGGCGATCCGTGCGACCAGCTCGGCGTCGCCCGTGCGATCCCAGACCCATTCCTGGGCCGAGGCCATTTCCTCGAGCAGGTCGAGCGGGTTGGAGGTATTCGAGCGGGCTTCGTCGATCCTGCCGGACATCGCGATCGCAAGGCGTTGGGGGTGATGGCTCGAGCGCCGCGTGAACGGCCCCGCTGGCGCCCCCATCCTGGGTTGTTATCAGGATCTTGAGTGCGATTCGCAGCCTACACGCTATATGCTGTAGGCTGCCAAAGCGACGCCACCACCGCAAGTAAAATACCCCGGCGGCGGGTCGAGCCGGCGAAGAAACGCGCGCGGCTCAGTCGCCGGCGGGCCGGGGCGGTTCGGACGCTGGCGGCGTGCCGACCGACGCCTCCAGCCGCTCCAGGCGCGCGCGCAGGTCCTCGGCCTCGGCGCGGGCGCGGGCGGCCATCTCCTTGACGGCCTCGAATTCCTCGCGCGTCACCAGATCGTGTCCGCGTAGCGCGCGTTCGACCAGCGCGTGGACCTGCTGGTCGAGTTCGGCCTTGAGGCCGCCGAGGGCGCCCAGCGCCCCGCTGGCGGCGCGGGCGATGTCGTCGAGGATGCGGTTCTGGCTCTGCATGCGCGTTCACTATTGCATGGTCGGTGGCGGTTGCAAGGGTGCGGAGGTTGCAAGGGCGCGCGCGGGGCTCCTATAAGCCTGCGCCATGTCCAGGATCATCGTCGTGACCGGCGGCGCCGGCTTCATCGGCTCGAACATCCTCGCGGGGCTCGAGGCCCGGGGCGACGCGCGGCTCGTATGCTGCGACGTGCTGGGCGACGGCGCGAAGTGGCGCAACCTGTCCAAGCGCGCCCTCCACGACATCGTGCCCCCGGACCGGCTCGAGGCCTGGCTCGCGGGACCCGACGGCGCCGATGTCGGCGGCATCGTGCACATGGGCGCGCGCAGCGACACGACGGCCACCGACGTCGACGCGGTCCTGGCGCAGAACTTCGCCTTCTCGCGTATGCTCTGGACCTGGGCGTCGCGTCGGCAGGTGCCGTTCGTCTACGCCTCGTCCGCGGCGACCTATGGCGATGGCGCCCAGGGCTTCGACGACGACGGATCGCCTGCGGCGCTGGCGCGGCTGCGGCCGCTCAATCCGTACGGATGGTCGAAGCATCTGTTCGACCGTTTCGTGGCCGCGGAGGTCGCGTCGGGCCGTCCCCGGCCGCCGCATTGGGCCGGCCTCAAGTTCTTCAACGTCTACGGGCCGAACGAGTACCACAAGGGCGCGCAGCGCTCGGTGGTGCACCAGATCCATCCTGTCGCCGCGCGCGGCGACGCCTTCGCGCTGTTCAAGTCCCACCGGCCCGGGATCGCCGATGGCGGCCAGCTGCGCGACTTCGTGTGGGTCGGGGATTGCGTCGACGTCGCGCTTTGGCTGCTCGACACCCCCGGGGCCAGCGGGCTGTTCAACGTCGGCTCGGGCCGCGCGCGCAGCTTTCTCGATCTCGCGCGCGCCGTGTACGCCGCCTGCGAACGCCCGCCCGCGATCGTCTTCCGCGACATGCCCGAGGCGCTGCGCGCGCACTACCAGTACTTCACCGAGGCACGGCTCGACCGCCTGCGCGCCGCCGGCTGGTCACGACCCTTCGCGGAACTCGAGGACGGCGTGGCGCGCTATGTCCGCGGCCATCTCGCGGCACCGGATCCCTATCTGTGAGCATGTTCGCGCTCGCCTTCCCGGCCATCGAGCCGGAGATCTTCCGCATCGGGCCCTTCGCGCTACGCTGGTACGCGCTCGCCTATGTCGCGGGCATCGTCATCGGCTGGCGGCTGGCGTTGCGCCTGGCCGACGCGCCGCCGCGCGTCGCCACGCGCCGCGACATCGACGATTTCGTCACCTGGGCGACGCTCGGGATCATCCTCGGCGGCCGGCTCGGCTACGTCGCGTTCTACAAGCCGGCCCATTTCCTCGCCCATCCCGGCGAGATCCTTGCCGTCTGGCAGGGCGGGATGTCGTTCCATGGCGGCATGCTCGGCGCGATCGCGGCGACGGTGCTGTTCGCGCTGCGCCGAGGCATCGGCGTCGTCGCCCTCGCCGACATCGTGGCCTTGATGGCGCCCATTGGACTGTTCTTCGGCCGCATCGCGAACTTCGTCAACGCCGAGCTCTACGGCCGGCCGACCGACGTCGCCTGGGCCATCGTCTTCCCGACCGATCCCCTGCGTCTGCCGCGCCATCCGAGCCAGCTCTACGAAGCCTTTTTCGAAGGCGCCGTGCTGTTCGCCGTGCTCGCGGCGCTGGCCTGGACGACGCGGGCGCGCCACCGTCCCGGCATCGTCGGAGGCGCCTTTCTGGTCGGCTACGGCGCGGCGCGGATCCTGTGCGAATTCTTCCGCGAGCCCGACGCGCATCTGGGCTTCCTCTACGCCGGTGCGACGATGGGCCAGCTTCTGAGCCTGCCGATGATCGCCTTCGGAGCCGCCCTGATCCTGCGCGCGCGGCGGCGCCCGCCGATCGGCGACGCGCCGGCCGCATGACCGCGGCGCCGGCGCCGCTCGCGCGCCAGCTCGCCGAAAGGATCGCGCGCGACGGGCCGATCGGCATCGACGCCTGGATGGCCGCCTGCCTCGCCGATCCGGCGCAGGGATATTATCGCGCGGGCGTGCCGGTGGGCGCTGCCGGGGATTTCACGACCGCGCCGGAGATCAGCCAGGTCTTCGGCGAGCTGCTCGGCGCCTGGGCGGCCGCGACGTGGCAGGCGATCGGATCGCCCGCGCCGGTGCGGCTGGTCGAGCTCGGGCCGGGGCGGGGAACCCTGATGGCCGATGCGCTCAGGGCCACGGCGCGGCCAGCCCCGGGCTTCCACCGCGCGCTCGACCTGCATCTCGTCGAGATCAATCGCGACCTGCGGGCGCTGCAGCGTGCCGCCCTCGGCCGCATGGCGACCTGGCACGACGCCGTCGACGACGTCCCTGAGGGCCCGATTCTCGTCCTCGCGAACGAATTCCTCGACGCGTTGCCGGTGCGCCAGTTCCTGCGCTGCGCCGAAGGCTGGCGCGAGCGTCGCGTCGGGTACGAGGCTGGACGCTTCGTCTTCGTGCCTGGTCCGTTGGTCGCCGACCCGCCGCTCGAGCCGGCCCATGCCGACGCGGCGCCGGGAGAGGTCGCGGAGGTCGCCGCGGGCGCCCAGTCCTTCGTCGCAGCACTGGCGACGCGGTTGCGCCGCGACCCTGGCGTGGCGCTGTTCGTCGACTATGGTCCCCTGGCGAGCGGCGTCGGGGATACGCTGCAAGCGGTCGCCGCCCATCGTGCCGCGGATCCGCTCGCCCGCCCGGGCGCCGTCGACCTGACCGCTCATGTGGATTTCGCCGCGCTCCTGCGCGCCGCGCGCCGCGCCGGGCTGGCGGCATGGGGACCGGTGCCCCAGGGCGTTTTCCTGACCCGGCTGGGCCTGCATGCGCGCGCCGCCCTGCTCGCGCAGGCGGCATCGCCCGCGCAGCGCATTGCCATCGCGCGCGGATGTGCGAGATTGGTCGGCGACGACCGCATGGGGCGCCTGTTCAAGGCGATCGCGCTGGCGTCGCCGCAGATCGACAGACCGCCACCGGGCTTCGCGCCGGGTGACGCGTGAGGGTGGACGCACGATGCCGCGCGTGACATCTGGCATTCTCAATCGCATCGAGGGCGTGAACCATGGCTTCTTCACCCGCAACGGTGGAGTCAGCCGCGGGATATACGCCAGTTGCAATTGCGGCTTCGGCTCGCAGGACGATCCCGCGAACGTCGCCGAGAACCGCGCGCGGGTCGCGCGCCGGCTCGAGGTCGACGCCGCGCGTCTCGTCACTGCGCACCAGATCCATTCGGCCGACGTCGCTGTGGTCTCGCAGCCCTGGGCGCGCGAGGCGAGCCCGCGCGCCGACGCGCTGGTGACGCGCGAGCCCGGGCTCGCCATCGGCGTGCTCGCCGCCGATTGCGTGCCGATCCTGCTCGCCGACGGGACCGCGCGGGTCATCGGCGCCGCGCATGCTGGCTGGCGCGGCGCGCTCGCGGGCGTCGTCGAGGCCGTGGTCGCGCGGATGTGCGCGCTCGGCGCGGCGCCCGAGCGGATCGCCGCGGCGGTGGGGCCGGCGATCGGGCGAAACTCCTACGAGGTAGGTCCGGAGTTTCCGGCGCCGTTCCTCGCGGCCGATGCCGGCAACGACGCGTTCTTCTTTCCCGCGGCGGTGCCCGGCCGTCATCTCTTCGACATCAAGGGCTACGTCGCATCCCGGCTCGTCGCGGCGGGGGTGGCGAACTTCGCCGTCCTGCCGAACGACAGCTGCGCGGAGGAGCGCCGTTTCTTCAGCTACCGGCGCTCGCGGCTGCGCGGCGAACCGGATTACGGCCGGCAGATCTCGGCGATCGCGCTCGAGGCATGAGGGAGCCATGCCGCATCTGTTCATGATGGCGCTGTTCTTCGTGCTGGCTTCGATGGTGGCCTGTGCGCTGCTTTAGGGCGCCTCTGGTCGCCGTGCTGGCCCTGCTGGCGGTCGCGGGGTGCGGCAACCTGCCCCGGCCGTTCCAGCCCGACGACAAGCCCCTCGGCCAGTCGCTGCTCGGTCGCACTGACCATGCCGGCGTGATCGTCATGCCGCTGTCCGGCATCGAGGACGATCAGCAGGCGCGGCGCTTCGCCGAGTCGCTGGCCGATGCGCTGCGCGCCGTCGACGTGATGGCCCACAACGGCGCCGGGAACCGGCTCAGTCCGGTCCTGTCGAGCTATCTCGAGCGGCGCTCCGGCGACGACGCCGTTCTGACGCTCTGGCTGTCCAACGGAGCCGGCACCGAGATCGGCGCGCACGAGATCCCGGTGCGCGCGCGCGACCTCGTCGCCGACGCGCCCGGTCGCCGCGCGGCGATGCGCGCGCTGGCCGAGCGCGTGGCGGCGGAACTCGACCCGGAGCGCGCGCGGATGCGCGCTATGCCGGTCGTCCATATCCGCCGCGTCGGCGGGCTGCCCGCGGCGCAGGCGGTTCCGCTCGAGCGCGCGCTTGCCTTCTGGCTGCGGCGCGCGAAGCTCGAGATCGTGGAGCGGCCCGATGCCGCTGGCGTCGAACTCGCCGGCGGCATCGGTTTTCGCGACCGTCCGCCGGAGGCGGTGGCCGTCGAGGTGGTCTGGCAGTTGCTGGGCCGCGACGGCGTCGAGCTGGGCCGGATCACCCAGCGCAACGACGTCCCCGCGGCGCTGCTGACGTCGGGCTGGGACGAGGTGGCGTCCGCGATCGCCGAGAGCGCGAGCGAAGGCATCGTCGACCTGGTCGGCCGCGTGCGCCGCGAGGCCGCGCCATGATCGCGCGTCGCGCCGCGATCCGGGGCGCGCTGGTCGTTGCGCTCGGCGTCCCGGCGCGCGCTGCGGCGCGCGGCGCCGGCATCGACCTGGAGCTGGTCCTGGCGATCGACGTGTCGCGCAGCATGGACGACGAGGAGCTGGAGCTGCAGCGGCAGGGCTATGCCGGCGCCTTCCTGCATCCGGCGATCGTCGCGGCGATCCGCGGCGGCGTGCACGGCCGCATCGCGGTGACGATGTTCGAGTGGGCGAACGCCTCCTACCAGCGCGTCATCGTGCCTTGGACCACGATCGAGGATGCCGACGGCGCCGCCGCCTTCGCCGACGCGATCCTGGCCACGGCGAAGCAGTCCTTCAACTGGACCTCCATATCGGGCGCGATCGATTTCGGCCGCACCCTTTTCGGCGCCGACGGTCAGCGCGGGACGCGCCGCGTAATCGACATCTCGGGCGACGGGGTCAACAACAACGGTCGGCCGGCATGGCTGGCGCGCGACGAGGCCGTCGCGCTGGGGATCACCATCAATGGCCTCGCGATCATCAACGACCGGCCGACGCCGGGCGGCTGGAGGTCGTTCAACCAGCAGCCGCTCGACCAGCATTATCGCGAGCAGGTCATCGGTGGCCCGGGTGCGTTCCTGATGGTCGCCGAGGATTTCGACAGCTTCGCCTTCGCCATCCGCAACAAGCTGATGCGCGAGATCGCCGGCGCGGACGGACCTGTCGTGATGGTCGCGCGCGCCGGCCGCGCCGTCGAGGAGACGCCGCTGGACCGCACCGGAGACGCGCCATGACCGATGGGCTTCCGCCGCTCGCGCTCGATCTCGCCGCGATGCCCTATCGCACCGATGCGGGAACCGGCGCGCGTGCGCGGATCGGCACCATCGTGCTCGCCACCGACCATTCGATCGAGGCGGAGTGGCGCACGATGCTTGCGCTCGACGGCGTCGCCTTCTACGTCGCGCGGATCTGGAACGACGCGCAGATCACACCGCAGACACTGGCCGCCCTGGGCGCGGAGATCGCGCCGGCGACCCGGCTGATCCTGCCGAATGACACGCGGCTCGATGCGGTCGCCTTCGCCTGCACCTCCGGCGCGATGGTCCTGGGCGAGGATTTCGTCGCCCGCGAGGTGCATCGCCACCGTCCGGGCGTGCCTGTGACCTCGCCGATGCTGGCGGGGATCGAGGCCCTGCGTGCGCTCGGGGTTCGGCGCTGCGCGCTGCTGACGCCGTATGTCCAGGCGATCAACGACCGCATGCGCGCGCATCTCGAGGCGCGCGGCGTCGGCGTGGCCGCCATGGGCTCGTTCAACAATCCCGACGATCTGGTCGCGGCGTCCATCACGCCCGAGACCCTGCTGGAGGCCGCGATCGAGCTCGGGCGCTCGCCTTCGGTCGACGGCGTCTTCCTGAGTTGCTCGAGCTTCCGCGCGGCGGGCATCGTCGAGCGGCTCGAGCGGGCGATCGGCAAGCCGGCGACCGCCTCGAACCATGCGATGGCATGGCACGCGCTGCGCCTGGCCGGCTATCGCGATCCGGTTCCCGGCTGGGGACGGCTGCTGACGCTGTGACGCGCCGTGCGCCGTCGCTCAGGCCGCCGCGAGCGTGAGGCCGGAGATGTCGATCGGCGGCGCGCGGCCGGCGATCAGGTCGGCGGTGATCCGCGCCGTGCCGTGGCTCATCGTCCATCCCATATGTCCGAGACCGGTGTTGAACCACAGGTTCCGGTGCCGCGCCTGGCCCAGGATGGGCGTTCCCTTCGGCGTCATCGGCCGCAGCCCCGCCCAATAGGACGGGCGGTCGAAATCTGCGGCGTTCGGGAACAGCCCGCGCGCGACTTTCAGCATATGCGCGAAGTCGGACGGGGCGTGGCTGGTGTCGTAGCCGGCGAACTCGGCCGTGGCGGTCAGGCGCAGCCGGTCGCCCAGGCGCGACCAGGCGACCAGGTTCTGCTCGTCGACGCCGGACAGCATCGGGGCGCCGTTGCGTCCCTCGACGCTGAGCGTCATGGCGTAGCCCTTGACCGGGTAGATCGGCAGACTGACGCCGAGCTTGCGCGCCTCGATGGGCGCATAGCTGCCCAGCGTCATGACATAGGCGTCGGCGACCACGTCGCCGCCGTCGGTCGCGATCTTCTCGATCCGGTCGCCGCTCGCGGCGATTGCGAGGATCTTCGTGTTCCAGCGGAACGCGACGCCCATGCCGGCGGCGATGGCGGCGAGCTTGTTGGCGAAGACATGGCAGTCGCCGGATTCGTCGGCGGGCGAATAGATCACGCCGGCGAGGCTGTCCTTGACCGCCTCCAGCGCCGGCTCGACGCGGGCGGCGGCGGCCGGGTCGAGCGCGTCGAGCCGCAGCCCCAGGTCGGTCAGCACGCGGGTGTTGCGGACGCCCGCCTCGAACAGCGCGCGATCGCGGTAGAGATAGACGGCCCCGCCGGCGACCCGGTCATAGGCGATGCCCGTGCGCGCCACGGTTTCCTGCAGCTGCGCCTGGGAAAACAGGCACAGGCGCAGCTTGTTGGCGGTATTGCGCGCCGCGGAGGCCGCGTTGCATTCGCGCAGGAAGCGCAGCGACCAGGCATAGAGCCGGGGATCGGTCGAGAACTTGAAGCGCAGCGCGGTGTCGTCGCGCCACAGCGACTTGAGCAGGATCTTCGGCGCGCGCGGGCTCGCCCAGGTATAGGCATGGCCGGGCGCCACCATCCCGGCGTTCGAGAAGCTGGTCTCGTTCGCCGCGCGCGGCTGCCGATCGACGACGACCACCTCGTGGCCATCCAGCGCCAGCGCATAGGCGGTCGTCACGCCGACGATGCCGCCGCCCAGAACCGCGATCCTCACGCTGTCCTCCCTTGCCCGTCCCCGTGGGGGACGATGATAGGGGGTGCAGCAGGCCTTGTCGTGGCGGACGCCCGGCGGCGGCCGCGGTCAGCCCGGTGCCCGGGTGGGGGCGCGTTCGGATTGCGGGCGCAGGTCGCGCGGCGCCGGCCCAAGCTTGGGCATACCGAGATCGACGGGCCGTTCGGCGAGGTTGGGAACGTCCGAGCCGTGCGGGCGGGCATAGATGAAGCCGTTGGTCGGGCGGATGCTGCCATAGGCGGCCGCGCCGGGCTTGAGCGAGACGCGCACCGCCGTCCAGTCGTTGCGCGGCGAAACGTCGACCACTTCCGCGCCGCGCACGATGCCGCGATGGACCCAGTTCGAATGGTCGATCTCGATCTCGCGGCTGCTGATCACGCGCGACACGACGGCGACATGCCCCATCGGCATCTGCTTGATCGACTTGAAGGACAGGATGCTGCCGACCTCGGGCACGCTGCCGCGCGCATGGACGCCGGCGGCGCGCGACCACCAGAGATGGGCATTGCCGCTGATGCGGAAATCGGTCGTGGCGCGCACGAACTGAACGCAGGGGATGCGTGCGACGGCGGCGGTCGTGGTGTGCTGGCCCTGGCGACGGGCGGCCTTGCGCGGCGCCGCGCCGGCCGCCGCCGCGGCTTCGGGGGCTTCGGGGGCCTGTCGCAGGGTGGGCCGCGCCTGGAGCGCGCGGGCGGCGGGAACGCTGGCGACCTGGTTGGAGGCGCGTGGCTGCGGGGCGGGCGGCGGCGGAGGCGGCGGCGTCAGGCTGGACGCGAGCGCGACGGCGGGCAGGGCGAAAGCCAGCACCGCCGCAGTCAATCGAACGATCGACGTGGCGTGGCGGCGGATCGGGGTCGGTCGGCGAAGGGGCATCCGGGTGCGGCCTCGAAATTGAGGGGGGAACCTACAATCGTCGCCCGGACGATTCAACGATTGTTTCAGATTGTTGCAGACCCGCCCGTCGGCGCCGTGCCCGGGGCCGCAACGGGCACCGCGGCCATCGCCGCGTAGAGATCCTCCAGACCGGCGGCGATCGCCCGGGTATCGAAAAGCGGGCAGGTGCCGCGCTGCGCGCTCAGGCGTGCGCACAATTCGTGAAGCCGCCCGGGATCCTGCGCCAGGGCAATCGCTTGCCCCACATACTGGCCGACGCTTGTCGTCGCCAGTTCGGGCAATCCTGCCGCCTTGACCAGGCTGGCGCCCACCCGCCGGGCGAAGCTGTTCCCGGCCAGGGTCAGGACCGGCAGTCCCACCCAGAGCGCGTCGCTGGCGGTGGTGTGGGCGCCATAGGCGAAGCTGTCCAGAAACAGGTCCGCCAGACGGTGCCGCGCGAGGTGCCGCGCCTTGGGCACGCGGTCGGCGAAGACCAGCCGCTCAGGCGCCAGCCCCCGCCGGGCGGCTTCTGCGCGCAGGTTGCGCGCGGCCGGCTCGTCGGTGCGGAACAGCCACAGAACCGAGCCCGGCACCGCGGCCAGGATCGCCGCCCAGGCGTCCATCAGGGGCGGGTCGATCTTGTAGTTCATCGAGAAGCAGCAGAAGACGACACCCCGCGCCGGCAACCCGGCCTCGGCGCGGGTCCAGGGCGCCGGATCGATCTCCGCGCGGTCGTCGTTGGCCTGATAGCAATGGGGCAGGCGCCAGACGCGCTCGTCGTACCAGCGCTCGTCCTCCGGCGGCAGGACGGTAGCGTCGGCGACGATCGCGTCCATGAAGGGCGCGCCCATCGTGCCGGGCATGCCCAGGTAGTTGACCTGGATCGGCGCCGCGCGCAGGGCCAGGATCTCGGGGCGCGCATGGGCCGTGTAGCCGGCGAGATCGACCAGTATGTCCTGGCCCGCCGCGCGGATCCGCCGCACCGCGTCCTCGGTCGGCAGTCCGGCCAGATCGACGAAGCCGTCGCAGGCGCCGGCGATGCGGTGGCGGAACCTGCTGCCGTCGTCCGGCCCGAGCGACCACGCGGTCACCTCGACGCGGTCACGGTCGTGTCGCTCCAGGACCCCCGCCATGAGATGGGCGATCGGATGGTCGCGGAAATCCGGCGAGAGATACCCGATGCGCAGCCGTGCCCCCGGTGCGGCCGGGATGCGCGGGGCGAGCGGCGGGATCCGGCCGGACCAGCGTGCGACCTTGCCGACGATCGCGCGGCCATGGGCACGGGCGGCGAGCAGCTGCTCCTCCGGCGACAGGTCCAGGCTGAGCGTCGCGAAAGGCGCGGGCGCCTCGCCGCCGCCGGCGCGGATCAGGTCGCCGAGCCGCCGTACCTCGCCGTCCAGACCGTCCCAGTCGCACAGCTTGCGCCGCAGCGAGATCAGCGCAGCGCGCGCCCGGCCGTTTGCGGGCGCCAGATCGCAGGCCCGCATCAGCGGCGCGCGCGCATCCTCCAGCTGGCCGACGCGCTCGAGCGCGTTGCCGAGATTGGACCAGCCGTCGGCCAGATCCGGCCGGGTGCGGGTCGCGGTCCGGTAGAG
>JBIKXN010000425.1:0-3590 GCA_044355765.1 Alphaproteobacteria bacterium | reverse complement strand
GTCGCCGCCGTCGAGGCCGTCGCGATCGCGGGCGCCTTGGCCGCGGCTCCGGAGCTCGCGGCGCGCGCCGCCGCCGCGGCCGGGCGGATAGGGCCGCTCTCCGCGGCGGAACGCCGCCGCGCGAGGTTCCCCTGCCCTTTCCTCGAAGACGACGGGCGCTGCGGCATCTACGCGATCCGCCCGATCCGCTGCCGCGGGGTGCATTCGCGCGACGTCGAACCTTGCCGGCAGCGCACCGATCGCCCCGACCAGGCGCAGGCCGACCGCGCCGCGCGGCCTGGCCCCCATCCCGCGTTCCCTCTGGTGCCGATCGGCATCGCCGATGCCGCCCTGGACGGTCTCGCGCGGGCGCAGCGCGCGGCCGGCATTGCGGACGAGACGCTGGAACTGGTCACCGCGCTCGGCCTGCTTCTGGCCGATCCCGAGCGCATGGACGCGACCATGGCGGGTACCGACGACCTCGCGCAGGCGCGTCTCGACCTCGCTGCGCGCCCGGTGGCAGGGATGTGAGCGCGGGCCTATATTGCAGAGGTGATGATGCAAGACGTCGCGATCCGATTCGCGGAGGCCGATCCCGAGGGCCGCCGCGTCAAACTGCACGGCGCCCCCCATTTCGCCGCGATGCGCAAGGCCGGCCGGCTCGCCGCCGAGGCGCTGGACATGATCGCGCCGCATGTCCGCACAGGCGTCGCGACCGCGGAACTCGACCGCATCTGCCACGACTTCATCGTCGCGCATGGCGCGATCCCGGCGCCGCTGGGATATCGCGGCTTCCCGAAATCGATCTGCACCTCGGTCAACCACGTCGTCTGCCACGGGATCCCCGGCGACAAGCGGCTCGCCGAGGGCGACATCGTCAACATCGATGTCACGGTCATCGTCGATGGCTGGCACGGCGACACCAGCCGGATGTTCTACGTCGGCGACGTCGGCGTGAAGGGACGACGGCTCTGCGAGGTGACCTACGAGGCGATGATGGCCGGGATAGCCGCCGTCCGCCCCGGCGCGACGCTCGGCGACATCGGGCGCGCGATCCAGTCGCACGCGGAAGCCCACCGGTTCTCGGTGGTCCGCGACTTCTGCGGCCATGGCCTCGGCCAGGTCTTCCACGACGCGCCCTCGGTGCTGCACTACCAGGACCGCGACAACCCGCTGCACGGCATGAAGCTGCGGCCGGGAATGTTCTTCACGATCGAGCCGATGATCAACGCCGGCGACTGGAAGGTGAAGATCCTGGGCGACGGCTGGACCGCGGTGACGCGCGACAAATCGCTCTCCGCGCAGTTCGAGCATTCGGTCGGCGTGACCGAGGACGGGGTCGAGATCTTCACCGTCTCGCCCGCGGGCTTACACCGTCCGCCCTATTCCGCCTAAGCCCGCCGCCGCGCCTAGGATCGCTCCCGCGACGGAGGGGGCATGGCGAACGCGGCCGCGGAGACCGGCACCACGACCCAGGACATCGGCGAGGACGCGGAGACCGGAACCGGCCATCGCGCGCGGCTGCGCGCGCAGTTCCGCCGCAGCGAGGGCGCCGCGCTGTCGGATCTCGACCTGCTCGAGGCCCTGCTCTTCGCGATCCCCCGGCGCGACGTCCGGCCACTAGCGCGCACGCTGCTGCGACGCTTCGGGAGCTTCGCCGGCGCGATCTCGGCGCCGCGACCCGCGCTGCGCGCGGTACCCGGGCTCGGCGATGGCGCGATCGACGCCCTGAAGATCGCGCGCGAGGCGGCGCTGCGGCTCGCGCGCGAGGAGATCCTGGGCCGGCCGGTGATGTCGTCCTGGGACAAGGTCCTGGCCTATGCGCGCGCCGAACTGGCCCATGGCGACACCGAGCGCTTCTTCGTCATGTTCCTCGATCGCAAGAACGCCCTGATCGCCGCCGAGGAGCGCAGCCGCGGCACGGTCGACCACGCGCCTGTCTATCCGCGCGAGGTGGTCAAGCGGGCGCTGGAACTCGGCGCGTCCGCGGTAATCCTCCTCCACAACCACCCGTCCGGCGACACGACGCCGTCGCGCGCCGACATCGACATGACCCGCGACGTCGCCAAGGCCTGCGCGACGGTCGGGATCGGCGTGCACGACCACCTGGTCGTCGGTCGGGCCGGCCATGCCAGCCTGCGGGCCCTCGGCTTGATGTGAGCCCGCCATCGCGTATGCTTGCCGCCGCCGACGGCGGAGGATCCATGGCGCACGCGACCGACACCGACGACGAGCCGCCGATCGCGGCGCGCGTCAAGGCGCTCGAGGCGATACTGACCGAGAAGGGCCTGGTGGACCGGGCCGCACTCGACGTGCTGATCGACACCTACGAGACCAAGGTCGGGCCGCGCAACGGCGCGCGCGTGGTCGCCAAGGCGTGGACAGATCCGGAGTTCCGCGACTGGCTGCGCCGCGACGCCACGGCCGCGATCGCCTCGCTCGGCTATATCGGTCGCCAGGGCGAGCACATGCAGGTGGTCGAGAACGCGCCGGGCCGCCACAACCTCGTCGTGTGCACGCTCTGCTCCTGCTACCCCTGGCCGGTGCTCGGCCTGCCGCCGGTCTGGTACAAGTCGGCGCCGTATCGCGCCCGCGCCGTGATGGACCCGCGCGGCGTCCTCGCCGAGTTCGGGTTGACGCTCGGCGCGGATGTCGAGGTCAGCGTCTGGGATTCGACGGCCGAGATCCGCTATCTCGTGCTTCCGCAACGCCCGGATGGCACCGAGGGCTGGAGCGAGGAGCGATTGACGGAACTCGTCACCAGGGATTCCATGATCGGCGTCGGACTGGCGCGCGCGCCGTGAACGGGGGCCACGACCTCGGCGGCATGCACGGTCTTGGGCCCGTATTGCCCGAAACCGACGAGCCGGTCTTCCACGCCGCCTGGGAGCGCCGCGCCTTCGCGCTGACTCTGGCGATGGCCGCGCATGGCCGCTGGACGCTCGACCGGTCGCGTTTCGCGCGAGAGAACCGCCATCCCGTCGACTATCTGTCGTCGAGCTACTACGAGATCTGGCTCAAGGGGCTCGAGCGACTGGCCGGCGAGGAGGGTTTTCTCGCGCCCGGCGAGGTCGACGCGGGACGCATCCTGGCGCCGCCTCCGCTCCATGCGCGCGCACCGCTGCGGGCCGCCGACGTCCCGGGCATGCTCGCGCGCGGCGGACCGACCGCGCGCCCGCTCGCCGCGCCGCCCCGCTTCTCGCCTGGGGAACGCGTGCGCGTCCGCCAGACCGCGACACCGCTGCATACGCGCGCGCCGCGCTATTGCCGCGGGCGCGAGGGCCGGATCGAGGCCGTGCACGGCGGGCATGTGTTCGCGGACAGCAACGCCATCGGCGACGGCGAGGCGCCGGCGCATCTCTACGGTGTCCGTTTCGCGGCGCGCGAACTCTGGGGCATGCAGGCCGCGGCCGGCGACAGCGTGCGCGTCGATCTCTTCGAACCCTATCTGGAACCCGCGCCATGAAGCAGCCGCCCCTCGACGCGCTGCCGCGGCTGCCGCGCGACGCCGACGGCCCGGTATTCCATGCGCCCTGGCAGGCGGAGGCTTTCGCGCTGGCGGTCGCGCTCAACGCGCGCGGCGTGTTCTCGTGGACGCGCTGGGCCGCCGT
>JBIKXN010000424.1:0-3594 GCA_044355765.1 Alphaproteobacteria bacterium | reverse complement strand
GAGCGACGTGGGGTCCGCGGCCCGCGCATAGCCCCAGTAGCCGCGCAGCGAACCGGGCATCGCCTCGCCGCGCAGCAGCGCCACCGGGTCCGCGAGATCGCGATAGACGAGCGCATGATGCTCGATCATCTCGACGAGGCCGGGATCCCCGCGCACCACGGCGCCACGCGCGGCCAGCGCGTAGCGGCCGTCCCGCCGACGCCGCGCGAGAGCGAGCGCGACCGCGGCATCGAGCAGGCGCTGCGCCTGATCGACGTCCAGTCCGATCGCCTGGGCGAGATCCGATGGCGTGCGGGGGGTCTCGGCCAACCGGTCGAAGACGCGCAACCGCACGCAGGCAAGCAGCACCTGCGAATAGACGAAGCCGGCGCACAGATCGAAGACCGCGCGCGCCTCGCGCCGCGCGAAGGGACGCGACAGGGGAAAGGCGGTCGCAAGACGCCGGAACCGCCGATCCCCGACGAGCGCGACGGCCCACGCGCGGATGCGATCGACGATTCCCTCGGGGGTCTTGGAGACCGCCTGCGCGTCGCGTCTGGAGAGGATGCTCACGCCACGCTCAGCGCGGCCTCCTTGGGCAGCAACTGCGCGGCTCGGGCGGCGATCTGCGCGCGAAGCGCATCGCGTCCGGGACAGACGGGGACCGAGGCGACCGACTCGGCAACCAGTTCCTCGAAACGCTCCCGCGCCCCGAGAGGACCGAGTTGCAGCACCGCATTGGGTCGGCCGAGCGCCGCGTCACGGCCCACCGGCTTGCCGGCGGAGGCAGCCGACGCAAAGGCGTCGAGCAGGTCGTCGGCCACCTGGAAGGCTTCGCCCAGGCATTCGCCGACCATGCGCCAGGATTCACCGGGCACGCCGGCAGCCGTCGCGCCCGCGACGGTCGCCGCCGCGAAGAGGGCACCCGTTTTGGCCTGCTGATACGCGGCGAGCGAGATCTCCGGCTCGCTTTCCCATGCCTGGCCGGCGACGATCCCGTTCGGCGCGCCCGCCGCACGGGCGAGGACGCTCAGCAGGGGCGCCATCAGTCCTGGCTTCCGCGCCCCCGCGAGCACCAACGTCTCGAAGGCGAGGACGATCAGCCCGTCCCCCGCGAGCACCGCAAGGGGTTCGCCGAAGGCGCGGTGGACCGACGGTCGCCCGCGGCGCGTGTCCGCGTCGTCGAAGCACGGCAGGTCGTCGTGAACCAGCGACGCGCAGTGCAGAAGCTCGATCGATGCCGCGGCCGCGTCGGCGAGCGCCGGGTTGCGGTCGCCGCATGCGGCGGCCACCGCGAGAGCCAGCTGCGGCCTGATGCGCGCCCCGCCGGGGAACACCGCGTGCCTGAACGCCGCCACCAGCTTGGGCGGCGCCCCCACCCCGGCGGTCCTGGCGAGCGCTCCTTCCAGAGCCCGCTCGATGCGTTCGGCCGCGTCCATGGCAGATCCTTCCGTGGCGAGAGGCTGTCTATTTGTATGGACGACCAGATTGTCATGCTAGATTGACAGTCGGGTCAACCCGTTTCTTCCTGGACCGACGACCGATGCGCCAAGGACAGACCATCGTGATCGGCGCGGGCGTCGGCGGCCTCGCCTGCGCGATCGACCTGGCGTCCCAGGGGATCGCGGTGCGCGTGCTGGAACGCGCTTCGGCGCCGGGAGGCAAGATGCGGGTCCTGCCAGCGGGTGGAACCGCGGTCGACGCGGGCCCCACCGTCTTCACGATGCGCGGCGTGTTCGAGGATCTGTTCGTCCGCGCGGGCGCGCAGCTGGCGGATCGGCTGACGCTGACACCGCTGGAAGTCCTCGCGCGCCACGCCTGGGCGGGCGGCGCACGGCTGGACCTCTTCGCCGACCGCATGCGGTCGGCCGAGTCCATCGGTCGCTTCGCGGGGCCCGAAGCCGCCCGCGGCTATCTTGCGTTCTGCGGACGCGCGCAGCGCGTGCACGATGCGCTCGACCGCGACTTCATGCGGGCGCCCAGGCCATCGCCCTTCGGGCTGGTGCGGGCGATCGGCCTGCGCGGCGCACGCGCGATGCTGGAGGCTCCGCCGTTCCGGTCGCTCTGGTCGGCGCTGGGCAGCGACTTCCCCGATCCGCGCCTTCGCCAGCTGTTCGCAAGATACGCGACCTATGTCGGCTCCTCGCCCTTCGCCTGCCCGGCGACGCTGATGCTGATCGCCCATGTCGAGCAGGAAGGCGTCTGGTCGATCGAGGGCGGCATGGGCGCCCTCGCGCGCGCCCTCGCGGAGCTCGCCCGGTCCTGCGGCGTGCGGATCGACACCGACACCGATGTGGCGCGCATCGAGCTGCGCGACGGGCGCGCCAGCGGCGTTGCGCTCGCGGACGGGACGGCGCTCGCCGCCGACGCGGTCGTCTGCAACGCCGACGCCGCCGCGCTCGCCGCCGGCTGCTTCGGCCAGGAGGTCGCCGATCGCACGCCCGGCCTTGCGAATCCCAGGCGCTCGCTTTCCGCGCATACATGGACCCTGCGAGCCGAGGCGCGGGGCTTCGGCTTCCTGCGCCACAACGTGTTCTTCTCGCGCGACTACCGCGCCGAATTCGACGCGATATTCCGCGGCGGCCGGGCTCCCGACGAGCCGACGGTATATGTCTGCGCACAGGATCGCGGCGACGCGCCGCTGCCGGACGCGAGCGGTCCCGAGCGCATGCTCGTGCTCGCGAACGCGCCGGCGAACGGCGACGCACGCGGCGCCGACCCCAACGAGGCCTCGCGCGTGGCGCGCGCGGTCCAGGAGGTTCTGAAGCGATGCGGAGCGGAGATCGACCTGGACCACCCGACGGCGACGGCGACAGGTCCGGCGCAATTCGGGACCCTCTTCCCGGCGACCGGGGGGGCGTTGTACGGCCGGGCCTCCCATGGATGGATGGCGTCGTTCGGCCGGCCCGGAACGGCGACGCCGATCCCAGGCCTGTTTCTGGCGGGGGGCAGCGCGCATCCGGGAGCCGGGGTTCCGATGACGGCCCTGTCCGGTCGCCTGGCAGCGAGCGCGGTGCGGGCGCACCTCGATTCGATCGCCCGGTCCCGCGCAACGGTTACGCATGGTGGTACGCGGACGGCTGGAGCGACGACGGGCGCTTCGGGATCGTCCTGATCGCGTTCGTCGGCAGCGTGTTCTCGCCGTACTACGCGCGCGCCCGCAGGGCGGGTCCGGCCGATCCCGAGAACCATGTCGCGCTCAACGTGGCCCTGTACGGAACTGCCCACCGACGCTGGGCGATGACCGAGCGTGGCCGCGCGGCGCTGGCGCGCGACGCCCAGACCCTGCGGATCGGACGTAGCCGGGTGACGTGCGCCGGCGGCGACACGCTGTTCGAGATCGACGAGATCGGCGCGCCCTTGCCACGTCGCGTCGCCGGCACGGTCCGCATCGGGCCGGAGATGCCCGCAGGACCGCGCTTCGGGCTCGACCCGGCGGGACGGCATCGCTGGCAGGCGCTCGCCCCCCGCGCGCGGATCGAGGTCGCGCTGCGGCACCCGGATCTGCGGTGGTCGGGGACCGGTTATCTCGACACCAACGACGGAGACGTCCCGCTTGAGGCCGACTTCCGGTCCTGGGAATGGGGTCGTGCCGCCACGGGTGCCGGCGCTTCC
>JBIKXN010000423.1:0-3597 GCA_044355765.1 Alphaproteobacteria bacterium | reverse complement strand
ACCGGGTTTCCGGGGATGGGTCGTCGGCGATCGCTCGGCCGGGAGGCTTCCTGCGCGGCGGCGCTGGTTCAATCCGTGCGATCGGCGATCGTGGCCAGATAGCGCCCGTAGTCCGACGCGCCAAGGCCGCGCGCCAGGTCGCGCAACTGGTCGCGGTCGATGAACCCTTTGAGGAAGGCGATCTCCTCGGGGCAGGCGATCATGAAGCCCTGACGCTTCTGGAGCGCGCGCACGAAGTCGCCAGCCTCGCCGAGGCTGTCCACCGTGCCGGTGTCGAGCCAGGCGAATCCGCGTCCCATCAGTTCGACGTCGAGCGCACCCATCTCGAGATAGGCGCGGTTGACGTCCGTGATCTCGACCTCGCCGCGCGCCGACGGCTTGACCGCGGCGGCGATCTCGACCACCCGCCGGTCGTAGAAATAGAGACCCGTGACGGCCCAGTTGGAGCGCGGCTTGTCCGGTTTCTCGACGAGTCCGATCGGGCGATGGTCGCGATCGATCTCGACGACGCCATAGCGGCCTGGATCGGTGACCCGGTAGGCGAAGATCGTGGCGCCACGGTTGCGGGTCGCCGCCTTCGCCAGCATCGCCGGCAGGCCGTCGCCGAAGAATATGTTGTCGCCGAGGATCAGCGCGGAGGGGCGGCCAGCGACGAACTCGGCGCCGAGCACATAGGCATCCGCGAGGCCGCGCGGTGCGTCCTGCACCGCATAGGTCAGCCGCAACCCCCAGCGGTCGCCGTCGCCCAGCAACCGCCGGTAAGACGGCATGTCCTCGGGCGTCGAGATCAGCAGGATCTCGCGGATCCCCGCGAGCATCAGCGTCGACAGCGGATAGTAGATCATCGGCTTGTCGTAGACCGGAAGCAGTTGCTTCGAGACGGCGAGGGTGGCGGGGTAGAGCCGCGTGCCGCGCCCGCCCGCCAGGACGATACCCCTCATGACATCGTCCCGGATGCCGTTCCGCCGAGGCCGAGCCGTTCGCCGCCATAGACCTTCTCGCGCAGCGGTCGCCACCAGCCCGGATTGTCGATGTACCAACGGATCGTGCGTTCCAGCCCCTCGTCGAAACCGATGCAGGGGCGCCATCCGAGTTCTTTTTCGATGCGCGCCGCGTCGATGGCATAGCGCAGATCGTGGCCAGGACGGTCCGGCACGAACGCGATCAAACGTGAATGCGGCGCGCCCTGCGGGATGAGGCGGTCCAGCGCCGCGCAGATCCGGGTCACAACCTCGAGGTTCGTCCGTTCGGCGCGCGCGCCGACATTGTAGGAGCGGCCTGGCCGGCCGCGCGTCAGGATCGCGTGCAGGGCGCGAGCATGGTCCTCGACATGCAGCCAGTCGCGGACGTTACTGCCGGCGCCGTAGACCGGCAGGTTCCGGCCTTCGAGCGCGTTGAGGATCGTCAGCGGGATCAGCTTCTCCGGGAATTGCCTGGGGCCGTAGTTGTTGGAGCAGTTCGAGACCAGCACCGGCAGGCCGTAGGTGCGGTGCCACGCCATCGCCAGATGGTCTGCCGCCGCCTTGCTCGCCGCGTAGGGCGAACTCGGATCGTAGGGCGTGTCCTCGCGGAACAGACCATGCGGGCCGAGCGACCCATAGACCTCGTCGGTGGAGACATGCAGGAAGCGGAAACGATCGCGTGCGTCCCCGGAAAGCCCCGTCCAGTAGGTGCGTGCGGCCTCGAGCAGGGAATGCGTGCCCATGACGTTGGTGCGCACGAAGGCTTCCGAACCGGTGATCGAGCGGTCGACATGGCTTTCCGCTGCCAGATGGACCACCCCCTCCGGCGCGAAGGTCGCGAAGGCCGACGCCATGTCCGCGTGCGTGCAGATGTCCGCATGCAGAAAACGATAGCTGGGCAGGGCGGCGACCTCCGCAAGCGAGGCGGGGTTGGCGGCATAGGTCAGCTTGTCGACGTTCAGCACGTCGCAGCCAAGCTCGAGGAGCAGGTGGCGACAGAGTGCGGAACCGATGAAACCGGCACCGCCCGTGACGAGGATCCTCATGGCGCCCCGCGAAACCCCGATACGGTTGCGACGATCATTGGATAAGCTTACCCACGGGCTTCCGACCGCGATAGGGACTTCAGATGGACCAAGACGCCGCGACCCCCACCGCGCGCATCCTCCAGAACGACATCGGTGCCGGCTATCGCGCCCGGCGCGGCGAAATCGACGCGGCGGTCGCGCGCGTGCTCGCGTCGGGATGGTACATCCTCGGTGCGGAGGTCGAGGCCTTCGAGCGCGAATTCGCCGGATGGCTCGGGGTGCCATACGCGGTGGGCGTCGCCAACGGCACCGATGCTCTGGCGCTCGCGCTGCGCGGGCTCGGCATAGGCCCGGGCTGCGCGGTGGTGACGGTGTCGCACACGGCGGTCGCGACGGTGGCGGCGATCGAGATGGTCGGCGCGACTCCGGTGCTGGTCGATATCGATCCGCGGAGCTACTGCATGTGCCCGGACGATCTGGCGGCGACGCTGGCTCGCTGGCGCGAGCGCGGCTCCGGCGTGCCGCCGATCCGCGCGGTCGTTCCCGTGCACATCTATGGCCAGCCGGCCGACATGGCGCGGATCATGGATGTGGCGCGCGCGGCCGGGATCCGCGTGATCGAGGATTGCTCGCAGGCGCATGGCGCGACCATCGACGGCAGGCGAGTGGGGTCGTTCGGCGACGCGGCGGCCTTCAGCCTCTACCCGACCAAGAACCTGGGCGCGCTCGGCGACGGCGGGATCGTCGCGACCCCCGATCCAGAGTTGCGCGCGCGGATCGCCGCGTTGCGCCAGTATGGCTGGCGCGAGCGCTATGTCAGCGCCGAGCCGGGCGTAAACAGCCGCCTCGACGAGCTGCAGGCCGCGATCCTGCGCGTCAAGCTGCGCGACCTGGACGCCAGCAACGCGCGCCGTGGCGCGATCGCCGCGCGCTATGACGCGGCGCTGGCGATGGGCGCCGTCGCCGCTGCGCCCTGGCGCGCTCCGGGGATCGGCCACGTTTTCCACCAGTATGTCTTGCGAAGCGCGCGGCGCGACGCGGTTCGGGCCGAACTGGCCGGCCTGGGGATCGACACGGCGATCCACTATCCCGTGCCGGTCCATCTGCAGCCCGCCTATGCCGGCCGGTTGCCCCTCGGTCCGTCCGGTTGCGCCACCACCGCCGTCGTCGCGCACGAGATCCTATCGCTGCCCATGTTCCCGGAACTGGGCCGCGATCAGGTCGACCGTATCTGCGACGCGCTGGCCGGGCTCTGACCGCCCGTCACCTCGCCATTGGACGGACGGCGCCGCGCGCTGTTTAATGAGCGCTCGAAAGCTGTCGCGGCCGACGACGGCCGACGGCTTCATCCGCAGAGACAGGGAGACAGGGCATGAATCGCATGGAGAGTTTCGCCGCCGCGGCGGCCTTCGCGTTCGGGACGCTTGTTGTCGGCGCCGTTCCCGCTCCGGTGTCGGCGCAGACGATCAACGCCGTGATGCATTCGGATCTGCGCATCCTCGATCCGATCTGGACCACGGCCTACATCGTCCGCAACCACGGCTACATGATCTACGACACGCTGCTGGCGGTCGACGAGAAGCTGGAGGTGCGGCCGCAAATGCTCG